>CAZCTE010000321.1:0-1503 GCA_964501395.1 uncultured Atopobium sp. | reverse complement strand
TCTTGGGATAGAATTATTCGGAATCTGGTTGTTCCATCGTTCGGAATCTTGGTTTGCAAAGGTGATGCCCCGTGGCGGACAACGCTGAAGTTGCGTACGGATCCCAGAGGCCCGCAACGTACCGGCCGCGCATTGTTGACGCGCGGATTTCTCGCTACCTCCGACTCTTTGGCGCGGTCGAGGTGTCGGGCACCAAGTGGTGCGGCAAGACATGGTCCTCGCTGGCGCAGGCGGAAAGCGTCACGTATGTGGACCGCGGGCAGAACCTCCAGGTGGTCAGGGCGGACCCCTCGTTCGCGCTCGTGGGCGAGCGGCCCCACGTCATCGATGAGTGGCAGCAGGCGCCCGCCGTCTGGGACACGGTTCGGCACGCCGTCGACGACGCCGGGGGTACGCACGGCATGTGGATCCTCACGGGCTCGTCGACGCCGCGGGGGGACGAGGTGTCCCACAGCGGGGCCGGCCGCATCGGCCGCATCCACATGCACCCCATGACGCTTCTGGAGTCGGGGGAGTCCACAGGGACGGTGAGCCTGGGCGGCCTCTTTGACGGGAATTTCTCGCCGGGCGCCTGCGCTGCGGACATACGGGGCTTGGCGCAGACGGTCTGTCGTGGCGGCTGGCCCGAGGCGATCGACGCGTCCGCGGAGGACGCGCAGGTGGTGGTCCGCTCGTACCTCACGCAGGTGTTTGAGCTGGGTGTTCCTCGCATGGGCGGAGACCGTCACGTTGCGGAGCGGCTGTGTCGCTCCGTGGCGAGAAGCCTCGGGCAGCTCGCGACCAACGTCACCCTTGCGCAGGACGTCTTTGGCCACGATGCCAAGGGGTCGGTCACCGATGCCGAGCGCCGCGACGTCTCGCGCCACCTGGCGCTGCTCTCCGACGCGTACCTCATCGACGAGATTGAGGGCTGGGTTCCCGCCTCGCGCTCCCCGAGGCGCATGCGCGTGAGCCCCAAGCGGTACTTCGCCGACCCGTCGATCGCGACGGCGCTTCTCGGCATGGGGCCGGAGGGGCTGCTGGGGGACTGGCAGACCTTTGGCATGGCGTTCGAGAACCTCGTAATGCGTGACCTGCAGGTCTATGCCGAGGCGCACCCGCTCGCGCCCGCGCGTCCGGTGCGGTACTACCACGACGACTCCGGCCTCGAGGTCGACGCGATCATCGAGCTTGCGGATGGCCGCTGGTCGGCCCTTGAGGTGAAGCTCAGTCACGACAAGGTTGAGGATGGCTCGCGCAGCCTGCTCAAGCTCAGGGACAAGCTGCTCCGCGACGAGAGGAGACGCGTGAGGCCTCCGGCGTTTCTCGCCGTGCTCGTCGGTGCCGGCGAGGCGGCCTATCGTCGTCCCGACGGGGTGTTCGTTGTCCCCATCCGGATGCTTGGGGTGTAGGGCGCGGGGCGCGTTGGGTTCCTGCTCCCGCGCCGGAAGCCGGACGCACACCGCAGACCCCAGGCAATCTGCCCCTTGCAATCGTCGCTCGGCTCGGATAGTATTACTCCTC
>CAZCTE010000320.1:0-1509 GCA_964501395.1 uncultured Atopobium sp. | reverse complement strand
CCACGCGCGCATCTACCTCAACGGCGAACTCATCTGCGAGCACAAAGGCGGCTTCCTGCCCTTTGAGGTGGAGATTACCGACAAGCTTACCGGCGGCATCGACCTGCTCACCATCGCGGTCGACAACGTCATCGACTACACCACGCTGCCCGTGGGCGGCAAGGCCGACCTGCTCGGCGGGATAGGCATGGCCGACACGAGCGAGGGTGAGCGTCCCCCGCAGAACCACCCGAACTTCGACTTCTTCAACTACTGCGGCATCACCCGCCCGGTGGTCATCTACACCACGCCCAAGAGCTACATCTCCGACGTCTCGCTCGTTCCGAGCATCGAGGGTGCGGACGCCACGGTGAGCTACGCCGTTGACACGGTGGGCGAGGGCGCGTGCACCGTCGAGCTGTATGACGCCGAGGGCAACAAGGTCGCGAGCTCCGAGGGTGCCGAGGGCACGCTCGAGGTCAAGGACGCCCACCTGTGGTGGCCCGGCAACGCCTACCTGTACGAGGTGCGCGTGACCTTTGGCGAGGACGTCTACACGCTGCCCTACGGCATCCGCACCGTGAAGGTCGAGGGGACCAAGTTCCTCATCAACGACAAGCCCTTCTACTTCAAGGGCTACGGCAAGCACGAGGACACCTTCCCGGCTGGCCGCGGCGAGAACGTGCCGATGTTCGTCAAGGACATCTCCCTCATGCACTGGCAGGGCGCCAACTCCTTCCGCACGAGCCACTACCCCTACTCCGAGGAGATGATGCGCCTCTGCGACGCCGAGGGCATCGTCGTCATCGACGAGACCACGGCCGTGGGCGTGAACGCCTCCTTCGGTGGCGGCGCCAACTTCTCGGGCCAGGGCATGAGCACCTTCGACCCCGAGAACGGCATCCAGACCTTCGAGCACCACAAGGAGGTCATCCGCGACCTCATCGCGCGCGACAAGAACCACGCCTGCGTGGTCATGTGGTCCATCGCCAACGAGCCCGACTCCACGACCAAGGGAGCCTACGAGTACTTCAAGCCCCTGTTTGACCTCGCGCACGAGCTCGACCCGCAGGACCGTCCGTGCACGCTCGTTGACGTCCAGAGCGGCGCGGATCCCGAGAAGGACGTGGCCTCCCAGCTCGCCGACGTCATCTGCCTCAACCGCTACTACGGCTGGTACATCCTGAGCAACGAGCTCGACCGCGCCAAGCAGGCGTTTGGTGCCGAGCTCGAGAAGTGGGGCAAGCTCGGCAAGCCGGTCATGATGACCGAGTACGGCGCCGACACCGTCATCGGCTTCCACGACACCTGCTCCAACCCGAGCATGTACACCGAGGAGTACCAGGTGGCCTACTACGAGGCCAACAACGAGGTCCTCGACAAGTACGACTTCGTGGTGGGCGAGCAGATCTGGAACTTCGCCGACTTCATGACCGTGCCTGGCCTGCTCCGCGTCCAGGGCAACAAGAAGGGCCTCTTCACACGTGACCGTAGGCCCAAGCTTGCGGCGCACTACTTCCGCAACCGCTG
>CAZCTE010000319.1:0-1525 GCA_964501395.1 uncultured Atopobium sp. | reverse complement strand
ACACAAAACGGCATCGCTGTCAATGCTGAGTAAGAATCCTCGGATAATTCATTGGCCCTACCATCTAAAAACCTGAATGCTTCTTGAGCGAACGATGCTCGACGGTCGGCAACCTTATGGGAGGGGAACGCTATGTTTTGTCCGATGTGCGGTCATGAAAATCCAGACGGTGCCCGCTTCTGCGCAGGATGCGGAAAGGAGCTTCCCGCTTCATCCTCTCGGCTCGCGTCAGGCTCGGGGTACGCCAGGCCCGCAGGGAATGCCCAGCCTGCCCCCTCCTCGGCGGCGGCTCCCACTGCGAACGGTACCGCAGGGGGTGCGCAGCAGAAGGCCAAGATTCCGGTTGTTGCCGTCGTCGTTGCGGCTGTAGCCGTTGTAGGGATAGTGGCAGCGCTGCTGCTGGGCAACAGCGGGGGAGCCTCGTCGGTCGACGACCTGGCCGATGATCTTGCGGCTGCGACGCAGCAGGTATTCGATGACGGTATGACCACGTCGGCAGTTCTTTCCTATGGCGAGGCACTGGTGGACCTGATGCCCGATGAGGTCGTGGACGCCCTTCTTGACGAGGGCGGCTTCGAAGACATGGATGAGCTCGCCGAGTATATCGCTGAAAACTATGCGGGAGCCGACGAGTCGGTCATGGATGCGTTTGACGGCATGGAGCTAGAGATTCTGATGTACGAGGGCGATCGCCTCGATAGCGACTACATCGATTCGGTGAATGAGGAATTCCAGGACGATCTCGGCCTCGATCTTGAGGCCGAGGACGCGTACTCCATCGAAGGGGAGGTAACCATCACGCTCACGGAAGATGTCGGAACGGGCGAGGCGGGCGACAGCTATACGCAAAGTATGGGCTCAACAGGCTTTGCCGCCATTGAGATTGACGGACGCTGGTATCTGTGGGTGGACTAGAGCGCCTGAGCATGGAGTGATCTGGCGATAAGGAAGAGATCCCCCTGGCAGGAGGAAAAATGTTCTGCACGGAGTGCGGCAGCGAGATTCCCGACGGCGTGAGGTTCTGCGTCAAGTGCGGGACACCCGTCCAAGGGGCGGGCGCGGCCGAGGAGAGCCGCGGGCCGGCGGTCGAGGGGCCGACAGTTGAGACTCATGCAACTGAGGTACCCTATGCGTCCGACGTGTCGGAGCCGGCATCTCCCGCCGCTCCGAGGCCGCGCAGGAGGCTCGTGGTCATCGTTGCTGTTATAGTCGCGCTCGTTCTTGCCGGGGTCGTCGCGTTCGTGACGCTTGGTGGCGCCGATGCCGACGGCACCGTTACGGTCGCCTACGGCTCCGACGACCCCGTCACGGTGACGCGCGCCGCGCGGATCATACCGACCTCGTCGGAGGGGACCCCGCTCGAGCACTACGTCGTGCGTATCAAGAGCGCCGCCGTCACCGATTCCGAGGGCGTCAGCCTGACCGATCTTCCGGTGGAGTACGAGGTCTCCGGCTCAGAGGGCTTCGCCATGCAGGACCTCCACCCCGACATTCCCGAGGGGACCTACGTCCTCGAGATCGATGA
>CAZCTE010000318.1:0-1526 GCA_964501395.1 uncultured Atopobium sp. | reverse complement strand
GGCGGCGCCGCGGCCCACGAACATCTCGACGAAGGCCGAGCCCGCGATCTGGAAGAAGGTCACGCCCGCCTCGCCGGCCACGGCCTTGGCCAGGAGCGTCTTGCCGGTGCCCGGAGGGCCCACGAGCAGCGCGCCGCGGGGGCAGCGGGCGCCGATCTCGTTGTACTTCTCGGGGTTCTTGAGGAAGCTCACGATCTCATCGAGGGACTCCTTGGCCTCGTCCTGCCCGGCCACGTCCTTGAAGGTGACGCCGGTGGTGTCCTCGCCCTTGATCTCCTTGGCGTTGGACTTGCCCAGGCCGCCCCCGCCGAAGCCGGAGCCAAAGTTCATGGAGGGGCCGTCGTCGCCCATGGCCTTCTTCATGCGGCGGTTGAGCCACCAGCCCAGCAGCAGGAAGATGATGATCGGCAGGCCGTAGGAGAGGAGCAGCATGAGCCAGACGTCGCCCGAGGTGTCGGGGATGCTGGCCGTGGCGTCCACGCCGTTCTCCTCAAGGCGCGAGATGAGCGTGTCGTCGTAGGGCCACATCGTGGTGGTGTAGATGACGTCCTCGTCGTCGGTGACGAAGGTGAGGGAGCTGTCGCTGGTGTTGAGGTCGACCTCGGTGACCTCGCCGCCGTCGACCATCTCGAGGAACTCGGTGTAGCTGACCTCCTCAACTACCGTGGTGGTGAGGGTGGAGCTGAGCGCCGAGCTGATGGCCAGGTACGCGATGATGGCGATCAGGACGTAGAGCAGCATCGAGCGTCGGCGCTTGTTCTCGTTCATGTCCGTCATGTGGAAGCCCTTCGTGTGCGGGGGTCGTGTCACGATTTCCTGATGTACCCAGATTGTCACGCAAGCGCCCCTCGGTGCGGCGAGAAGCCCAAAGATTCCACGGCGTGCGCCCCGCGCTTCTCCGCGCCCTTCTCGCCCGGGCGTGCTAAGATGCTGGGTCAAGGCGTTGACGGGGAGAGTACCCGGAGGCGCGCGGCCCAGAGAGAGCGGGGACGGTGGGAGCCCGCGGCCGCGTTCCGGCGAAGATCACCCCCGAGCCGCGGCCCCAAAGCGGAGGACGGGCGGCCTGCCCGTGGCCCGCGAGTAGGCGTCGCCGGAGTGGCCGCCGAGACAGGCCAGCCGAGTACGGCGGAATTCCGCTCGCTGGGTGGTTCACAAGCGAAGTCGCGCGGCGCGCTTCGTCCCAGCAGGAGGGACGGGCGCGCTTTTTCGTGCCCGGGAAGGGCGCGGGGGAGGCCTCGCGGTGAGCGCGGGGCCCGCGGAGAGCAGGCCCCGCAGGACGCGGGGTCCACGGAGAGCAAGCCCCCGCAGAAGGAGGAAGCGTGGCAAACGAGTACAAGAAGACGACCAACCTGCCCAAGACGGGCTTCCCCATGCGGGCGAGCCTCGCGCAGAACGAGCCCAGGCGCCTCGCGCGCTGGGAGGAGGCCGGCGTCTACGAGCTCATGCTCAAGAAGAACGAGGGCCACCCCAAGTTCGTGCTGCACGACGGCCCCCCGTACGCCAACGGCCCCATCCACCTCGGCCAC
>CAZCTE010000317.1:0-1533 GCA_964501395.1 uncultured Atopobium sp. | reverse complement strand
AGCTTCAGCGCCATGCGGCGGGTACCGGCGAGCTCGGTGAAACCGAAGTGCGCGTAGAACCCGCGCGCCGACTCGCCGACGGGGTCCACGACGAGCGCCCGAGCGCCAGCGAGCTCGGCGACCTTCAGAGCGTTGAGAATGGCATCCCTGAGCAGTGCGGCGCCCAGACCGCGCCCTTGAAACTCTCTGTCGACGCCCATCATCCCCAAGGACACCGCCGGCACCTGCTCCGGGGCGTTGCGCGCGAACCAGCCCCCAGACACGTCAGCCCGGGCGACGCCATGCGCGCTCAACGTGTAAAAGCCGGCAACGCGCCCTCCGCAATACGACGCGTAGATGACCGCGGCCCCGCGCCTCCGGGCGGAGGCCGAGTGGTCAGCCACCCAGCGGTCCACGACTTCGGTTCCGCAATTGAAGCCCTCGATCCCCACGCCCACCGGCAGTTGGACTGGCTTGGAGAACTCCCTCACCCGGAAGACCCCCCTACGCCCACATGTCCTCGCGTTTGAGCAGGTCGCATGCCGCCTTGGGCATGGGCGCGTCGAGCATCTCGCAGAACGAGTCGAACGCCTCGGCCGAGAGCCTGGTCACGCATGCCTCCTCGATGTCGCGGCGCGCGGCCTCATCGAGCCTGCCGGTGGACCACTGCGAGAGCGTCTGCCCCTTGAGGGCGGCCGCCCGCTCATAGCTGCGTCGCTGGGACTCCGTGAGCCTGAGGTCCATGCGGCAGGGCTTCTCCGTTGTCGTCGCCATGACCCTCCCTCCCTTGCCTGGACATTCTTATTGTACGGATGTTTTCCGTACATGCAAATAGAACATGGTCGAGAGAGCGCGGGTGACCGAGCCAGGCAGACCGGCTACACCACGGACGGACCGGGGACGAGGGCGAGAACGTCAACGGTCCTCCCGTCGTACCGGCACACGATCAGAAACGTGGCGACGGGAATCTGACGCAGGCCCTTGCCATACTGATCAAGCAGGCTGCCCCTCACGAGGGGAGAGCCCATCTCAGGAAACCCCGCAAGATTTCGGACCGCCCCCTCTATCCGTTCGAGCAGCCGGGCGGAGTATATCCCGGCAACGCCGTCGGAGAACTCCTCGGCGATGCGCAGCTCGGCCCTAGGCACGCTTACCCCGCAGGTCGTCGGCGCGGCGGAACGCGTCCTCGACGGACGTCGTGAAGCGGCCCGCCTCGATGTCCGCGATACCGCGCCCCACCGCCTCGGAAAGGCGCGCCTCAAATGCCGCGTCCTCCCGTTCCGCGGCAATCCTGCGCTCGAACGCCTCCTCACTGCAGAACACGTACGCCCCTGCACCCTGCTCGGTGATCCTGACGACCGAGTCCCGCGCGGCAGCCTTCACCTGCCCGGGGCTGCGCTGCAAGGTTGTCATCGAGAAGATCGGCTCCATGATGTCTCTCCTCACCGGAAGCTGGGTCCCTTAGTAGACGCATGGTCAACTGCTCTTTTATCAGATGATTATACGTGTGTTCTGAGCGGATTTTCAGGCGTTTGCTCGACACCCGACTCGGGG
>CAZCTE010000316.1:0-1542 GCA_964501395.1 uncultured Atopobium sp. | reverse complement strand
GCTGGGGACGCATCTTGCTGGTGGCGAGCATATCCTGTTGAGGCCGATGTTATCGCCTGATTTTCTCCCAGAAGTGCGAAAACAAGGCCTTAAAATCGCAAATATGTGCGAAAATCAGGCGATAACTGCTTTGGTTGTCATCTTGGGATAACTATTGGGGGTATCCATCTTGGGATAACTGCCTAGAGGGACCCGCCTCGAGACAGCCACCTCGGGAGGGGTTAAGGAGAGGCCCATGGAACGATTCCTCATGGAGAAGCTTGCCGCCTGGAAAGACAAGCCGCGCAGGAAGCCGCTCATCCTCAACGGCGCGCGCCAGGTCGGCAAGACCTGGCTTCTCAGGGAGTTTGGCACGGCGCAGTTCGAGAACGTCGCGTACGTGAACCTTGACGACAACCCGAGGATGCGCGAGCTGTTCGAGCAGGGCTACGACGTCTCGCGCCTCATCTCCGCCATCCAGTTTGAGACGGGGCAGGTCGTGTCCGCGGGGAGCACCCTCGTCATTCTCGACGAGATCCAGGCGTGTCCCAAGGCGCTTACGAGCCTCAAGTACTTCTGCGAGAACGCGCCCGAGTACGCGGTCGCCGCCGCGGGCTCGCTTCTGGGGATCACCGTTCACGAGGGCAGCGGGTACCCCGTGGGGAAGGTCGACACGCTTGACCTGCATCCGCTCAGCTTCCGGGAGTTCCTTGTCGCCACGGGAAACCATCAGCTCAGCGACCTCGTCGAGTCGGGCGACGCCGGCCTCATCAACAGCTTTTCGAGCGCGTTCATCCCCCTGCTCCGGCAGTACTACTACGTGGGCGGCATGCCGGAGGCGGTGAGCGCCTTTCTGGACCGGGGCCTTCTGGAGGACGCCCGCGAGGTGCAGCTTGAGATTGCCCGCGGCTACGAGCGCGACATCTCCAAGCACCTGAGCAGGACCGAGACCGAGTACGCGCTTGCGGCGTGGCGATCGATTCCGTCCCACCTCGGGCGGGAGAACAAGAAGTTCGTGTTCAGCCACATCGCTGACGGCGCGCGGGCAAAAAACTACCGCTCCGGCATCACATGGCTCACCCAGGCGGGGATCACCACGCTCGTGCGCAGGATATCCAAGCCCGGCATTCCCCTGGCCCCCTACGCGGACGACACGGCGTTTAAGCTCTTCCTCGTTGACGTGGGGCTTCTCGGCGCGATGGCCGAGCTCGACAAGGAGACGGTCGTCGCCGGCAACCGCATCTTCGAGGAGTTCAAAGGTGCCCTCACCGAGCAGTACGTCTGTCAGCAGCTCGTCTCCGACTGCGGGCTCACGCCGTACTACTGGTCCGCCGAGAACTCGTCGGGGGAGATCGACTTCCTCGCGCAGCACTCCAACAGCGTGTACGCCATCGAGGCAAAGGCCGAGGAGAACCTGCGGGCCAGGAGCCTGCGGGCGTTCAAGGGCGCCCATCCGGAGATCAAATCCGTGCGGTTTAGCCTCTCGGGCTACCGCGAGCAGGAGTGGATGAGGAACGTTCCGCTGTACGCGATGTCGAACATGACGCTCTGGGGATGACGGGG
>CAZCTE010000315.1:0-1553 GCA_964501395.1 uncultured Atopobium sp. | reverse complement strand
ATGGACCAGGAGCACACCTACCTCTGCATCGACCTCAAGAGCTTCTACGCAAGCGTGGAGTGCACGGACCGCGGGCTGGACCCGTTCTCCACGGACCTCGTGGTGGCCGACCCCGAGCGGAGCGCCAACACCATCTGCCTGGCCATAACGCCCAGCATGAAGGCCAAGGGCGTGCGCAACCGCTGCCGGGTGCGGGACATCCCCCGGGACCTGGCGTACCTCACGGCCGTGCCGCGCATGCGGCGCTACATGGAGGTCTCGACGGAGATCTACCGCACGTACCTGGGCTTTGTCTCAGCCGAGGACGCGTGGCCCTACTCGGTGGACGAGTGCTTCCTCGACGTCACGCCCTACCTTGCCCTCTACGGCACGGACGCGCGCACGCTCGCCCACCGGATGATCGCGGCGGTGCGGGACAAGACGGGCATCGCCGCCACGGCGGGCATCGGGCCCAACCTGTTCCTCGCGAAGGTGGCCCTGGACATAACCGCCAAGCACGCGGACGACGGGATAGGCGAGCTGGACGAGGAGTCCTTCCGGCGCGAGGTCTGGTTCCACCACCCCATCACGGACATCTGGGGCATAGGGCCGGGGACGGCCCGCCGGCTCGCGCAACGGCGGATCTTCGACCTCGCGGGGGTGTGCGCCGAGCGGCCGGAGGTCATACGCCAGATGTTCGGCAAGAACGGCGCGTACCTCCTGGACCACGCGTGGGGGCTGGAGCCTGCCACCATCGCCGACTGCCGCTCCTACGCGCCCCGCGCCCGCTCGCTCTCCAACGGGCAGGTCCTCATGCGGGACTACCCCTTCGCCGAGGCGCGGGTGACGGTGCGCGAGATGGTCTACGAGAGCTGCCTGGACCTCGCGGCGGGAATGCTCGCGTGCGACACCGTGGGCGTGTGGGTGGGCTACTCGGGGGGCGCGGCGCGCGACTGGGACGGAACCGGCGAGCCGCCCGCCGCGTGGGCCGGGGGCCAGCGGCGGCTGGGGCGCGTGACGTCCTCCGAGCGGCTAATCGCGCGGACCATCATGGAGATCTTCGACGAGCGCGTCTCCCGCACGACGCCGATACGCCGCGTGCAGGTCTCCCTCTCGGGCGTGGTGCCCGACCGCGAGACCACGCTCACGCTCTTCGATGACCCGGCGGCCGAGAAGCGCGAGCGGCGGCTCGCGCAGGCCGTCGTCGCCGTACGGGGGCGCTACGGCCCCAACGCGCTGCTGCGCGCGACGAGCCTCATGCCGGGCGCCAACGCCCGCGAGCGCAACACGCAGATTGGGGGCCACCGTGCGTGAGGGGGAGAGGGACGCCGCGCTCGACGCCGTCCCGGGCATCGAGACCTGGAAGGGCCTGACGCCGATGGAGCGCGAGCGCCGCGAGGGGATACTCCGGGACATCCGCACGCGCGTGGCCGAGGACGGGCCGAGGCGCGCCGTCCCCTCCCCCGAGCGCGGGCGGCTCTTCATGCCGTTCTCCGCGCTCTCCGGATACGAGGAGATGCTCGCCGAGACCGAGGACGACGTGGCGATGCCGAGCCGGTCTTCTCCCTAGCCGG
>CAZCTE010000314.1:0-1576 GCA_964501395.1 uncultured Atopobium sp. | reverse complement strand
GAGCGCATACCCTCCTATGTTTAAGTCGTTGCGCCCGGGGGCCCAGAAGAGGGAAGCTCGGGAGCGACGCAGATCTGGCGGGCGGGGGCGCCGTCGCATACCCTGGGGCGCCATTGCGACCCCGCAACTGAGACTGGCGCCCTGCCCCGCCCGGGTCAGGCCGCGGATTGGCTGGATGAGGGGGGCACGTGTCCCACCTCGCATCTCTTTCGGGAGGCTGCGGTCCCGGGCGGCACGGCAGGCGGCCCGCCCCCTCTGCGACGAGGAGAAGGGGGAGAGGATGACCTGCGCGGGTGTGGACGTCGCGAAGGCGGGCCACGTGATAGGGGCCGTCGACGGGAGGGGCTCCGAGGCGTGCGGGGAGCTGGGCTTCCGCAACAGCGCGGAGGGGTTCGAGAGGTGCCGCGAGTGGCTCGAGGGCGTCGCGCAGGGCCCCTCCGAGGTGCTCGTCGGCATGGAGGCCACGGGGCACTACTGGATGGCGGTCTACTCGTTCCTGGTGGCCCGCGGCTACCGGGTCGCCGTCATCGACCCGACGCGGGTGCGCGCGGTGAGGAAGTTCAAGGGCAGGGGCGGGGTCAAGAACGACCGCGTCGACGCGGTCCTCATCGCCGAGGCGATGCGCATCGGCCAGTACGACCCCACGAGGCTCGCCACCGACGACGCCCGGTCGCTCAGGAGCCTCACCCGCTACCACCAGGGGCTCAAGGACGAGCTCTCGGAGCTGAAGACGCAGTGCCTCTGCCTGCTCGACTCCTACTTCCCCGAGTACGCGTCGGCCTGGTCGGACCCGTTCTGCGCCGCGAGCAGGGCCGTGCTGGCGAAGAGCCCGCTGCCCTCGCAGGTGGCCGGCAGGCGGGTCGACTCCCTCCAGCGCGACATCACCGAGGCCGCCCGCGGCAGCGGCCGCGTGGGCGGCAGGGCCGCAGAGCTCAAGGGGCTCGCCAGGCGCTCCGTCGGCGTCCGGCTCGCCGAGGGGGCCGCGGCCTTCGAGATCCAGTCGCTCGTCAGGAGGATGGGCCTCGTCGACGGCGAGTGCGCCGAGGTCGAGCGCAAGGTCAGGGCCCTGCTCGAGCGGGTCGAGCCGCTCGTCCTCACCATCCCGGGGGTCTCGTACGCCACCGGCGCCCAGATCGTGGCCGAGGTCGGTGACGTGTCGAGGTTCAGGAGCGCCTCCGCGCTCGCGGGCTACGCCGGGCTCAACCCGTCGGTCAGCCAGTCCGGGCGGTTCGTGGCCTCGGGCGGCCGCATCACCAAGCACGGCTCGCCGCACCTGAGGCGCGCCCTCTGGCTCGCCGCGAACGTCGCCCGGAGGAGGGACCCCGCCCTCGGCGCGTTCTACCGGAGGCTGAGGGACGAGGGGAAGTGCCACCGCGTCGCGGTCACGGCCGTCGCGAGGAAGCTCTGCCACGTCGTCTACGCCGTCATGCGCGACCAGAGGCCCTACGACCCGTCGCTGCCGGGGCGCGGCCCCTCTGGGCGCCCGGAGCCCCGCCCCGGGGCCGGGGCGGGGCCGTCCGCCGCGGGCGCTCCGGGACGGGAGGCGAATGTCGAAAAGTCCGCCGTTTAGGGCTTG
>CAZCTE010000313.1:0-1585 GCA_964501395.1 uncultured Atopobium sp. | reverse complement strand
CGTGGTGGCAAACCCCATCAACTACGCCTACTCCATCCTCACGGCCTACAACGAGAAGTATCCGGACATGGCCGTGACCCTGCAGACCATGCAGAACGTCACCACGGCGGACATCTTCCGCATGATCGCCACCGGTCAGGTGGACTCCACGCTGATAATTGACAGCACCTTCGACACGGTGAACGAGGAGGCGGAGACCGGCCTCTACAAGACCGACGTGCTCTTTGTCACCTCGACCTACCTCATGCTCAACAAGAACTACGCCGAGCTCTGCGACGCGGTCAACGAGGCCGTGGTGGCCCTCAAGGAGGACGGCACGCTCTCGGCTCTTGCCGAGGAGTACATCGGCGTGGATGTCTTCAGCGAGTACGAGGGCGTCCTGACCGACACCGAGCTGCTGGCATAGGGGCAGCCATGGGTGGAATCGCGGACGGGCTCGGCCTCCGGGCGCTCGTGGGGGAGCAGGAGGCCTATGTGCGCGAGGTGCGTCGACGCCTCCATCGCGGGGCGGAGCTCTCCGGTCAGGAGGTCGGGACCTCGGCCTTCCTCAAGGGGGAGGCTCGCGCCCTGGGACTTGAGGTTGAGGAGGTGCCCGGGCTTGGGGGCACGGGCTTCATCGCTACGCTCGACACCGGCAGACCCGGGCGGACGGTCTGCCTCAGGGCGGACATCGACGCCCTCCCCATAGCGGAGTCGCCGACCAACCTCGTGGGACCCAAGGTCTGCGTCTCCGCGCACGCGGGCGTCTCCCACGCCTGCGGACACGACGGCCACATGGCCATGCTCCTCGGAGCCATGCGCGTGCTCTGCTCGCTTCGGGACCGGCTGCGCGGCCGGGTGCTCTTTGCCTTTGAGGAGGGCGAGGAGGTGGGCTGCGGCATCGAGGGGATGCTCGCGGCGCTGGCGCCCAGGGGGGTGGACGTGGTCTACGGCACGCACCTTGCGGCCTTCCTGGACGCGGGCACCGTGGAGGCGGACGCCGGGCCCGTCATGGCGGCGGCGTGCTCGGTGGACCTTACCGTGCGCGGGCGCGGCGGCCACGGCTCGCGCCCCGACCAGGCAATCAACCCCATCTTTGCCGCGGCGCAGGTCCTGAGCGGCATCTCGAGCGCCTGGAACAACCAGGTGGCCGTGGACAAGACCGTCACGCTGGGCATCTCCACCATCCACGCGGGTGAGCTGGGGAACATCATCCCGGATGACTGCCGCATCACGGGGTCGCTCCGTTACTTCGACGTGGACGAGGGCCGTCACGCCTACGAGGTGCTCCAGGCGGTGGCGCGGCTGACCGCGCAGGCGCACCGCTGCGCCGTGGAGTTTGGCGAGAGGTCCGGCCCGGCCACCGTGCCCGTGGTCAACGATCCGGGTTTCTCGGCGGTGGCGCGGCGGGGCTTTGAAGAGCTCTTTCCGGGGGCCCTCGTGAGCGGCGAGCGTTGGTGCGCCTCGGACTCGTTCTCACGCTATCCCGCCGCGGTGGCGCCTGCGGTCTACGCGTTCGTGGGCGTGAGGAACGAGAAGCTCGGTACGGGGGCACCGCATCACACGCCGGAGTTCGACATAGACGAGAGCGCGCTCATGCTGGGCA
>CAZCTE010000312.1:0-1588 GCA_964501395.1 uncultured Atopobium sp. | reverse complement strand
CACAAGCGTCAGGGCTCTCGTTGGATGCCGGAGTTCCGGCTAAATGCTATAAGGGTGGCATCATATATGAGATATGATGGGGGAGTCCAGGGCGCTCGGGGAGTGCTGAGCGTCTGGGCGCGCGCCCACCACTCACGAGAGGGGCGCTACGTCCAGATGGGCCCGGGCGAGTGTCGGGCTCCCGCCCGCAATATCCCTTCACGGTCCTTCTGAGGTACCCTTTACCAGACACAACCACGGCGCGTCCGCGCGCCGCAAGCAAGGAGCTATCCATGACACAGCCAACGCGCAAGGAGCTCGTCATCGTCGGCGGTGGTCCCGCAGGGCTCACGGCGGCCCTCTACGCCCAGCGCTCGCTTCTCGACGCCGTCACGCTCGAGCGGGAGGCCATCGGCGGCCAGACCATCCTCACGAGCGAGATCGACAACTATCCCGGCCTGCCGCACACCGACGGCTACACGCTGTCCGAGGCCATGCGCGCCCAGGCCGCCGACCTCGGGGCCGAGATTCTCATGGACCCCGTCTCCCAGATTCTGCGCGACGAGGCCACCGGGCGCTTTCTCGTGAGCGCGTCTGCCGGCTCCTACGACGCCGACGCCGTCATCCTGGCCGCCGGCGCCCGTCCGCGGCACGCCGGCTTCGAGGGCGAGGAGCGCTTCGCGGGCCATGGCGTCTCATACTGCGCCACCTGTGACGGCATGTTCTATCGCGGCAAGCTCGTGTACGTCATCGGCGGCGGCAACTCGGCGGCCGAGGAGGCGCTCTTCCTGGCGCGACTTGCGAGCAAGGTGGTCCTCGTGGTGCGCAAGGACCATCTCCGGGCGCAGGCGTCCCTGGTGCGGGAGCTCGAGGAGAACGAGCGCGTTGAGCTGCGGCTTCTCACGAGCGTGGTCGCCCTCGACGGCCGAGACCTTCCGGGCTCCATAACGCTCAGGGACAACGGCACGGGTGAGACCGTGACCGAGACGCACGAGGAGGGCTCCTTCGGGGTCTTCGTGCTCGCGGGTCGCGTTCCCGAGACCGAGCTCGTGGAGGGGCTCGTGGACCTCGACGCGTCGGGGTACGCGCTCACGGACGAGCGCATGGCCACGAGGACGCCTGGCCTCTACGTGGCCGGGGACGCGCGCGCCAAGGCGCTGAGGCAGATCGTGACCGCGGCCTCGGACGGCGCGGTGGCCGCAACAAGCGTCGCGGGGTACCTGGGTCGGCCGGTTGAGGGCTGAGAGGGGGCGACGTCGCGGCGCACTGAGGGACGCCGGTCGGAAGGGCGCCGGGAGCGTGGTCCCACGGTCGATGTCGAGGTGGATGCCGGGCACTCCCCTAGCATTTCAAACCCGTGATAATATATCTTATGTAAAGTAGAGGGTATCGGAGACATTCCCCACGCTCCCCACGCGCCGGCGCCTGCTCACAACGAGAGCTGCGCTCAGGTGTACCCAACCCCGCGTACACTCAACTGGTGCGCTTCTCAGGTGTACGCACCACCGCGTACACTCAACCCGGAATGGGCGCATTTGCGTACACCTGACGCCATTTTGGGGCGGCCTTGCGTACACTCGATTTCGAAATGCGTGCACTCGACGGAAAA
>CAZCTE010000311.1:0-1595 GCA_964501395.1 uncultured Atopobium sp. | reverse complement strand
CGTAGCACGCGAGCGTGGTGAAGCGCGTGGGGTCGAGCTTGTGGCACAGGTCGTTGAGGACACGGTGGTTGTCCAGCATGTCCTCCTTGTCCTTGGTGGAGATGGTGATCTCGTTGGAGACGCCCCAGCAGACGATCGAGGGGTGGTTGTAGCTCTGGACGATGAGCTCGGTCATCTGGCTGATGGTGTTCTCGCGACCCTTGGGCAGGTGCTCGGAGATGTAGGGGATCTCCGCCCACACGACGAGGCCGGCCTCGTCGCAGAGGTCGTAGAAGAACTGGGCCTGCTGGTAGTGGGCCAGGCGCACCGTGTTGGCGCCGATCTCCTTGATCAGCTCCATGTCCTCGATGTGCTCCTTCTTGGTGAGCGCGTTGCCGAGGCCCTTGCGGTCCTGGTGGCGGCAGACGCCGCGCAGCGGGTAGCTGCGGCCGTTGAGGAAGAAGCCCTTCTTCGAGTCATAGGAGTAGGTGCGGATGCCAAAGCGCGTGGTGACTTCGTCGAGGACCTTCTCGCCGTCGACGAGCTCGGCGGTCATGCTGTAGAGGTACGGGTCCTCCAGGCCGTCCCAGAGGTGCGGGTCCTCCACGGTGAGGACGCAGTCGGTGCCCTCGCCCGTGGCCACGACGGCCCCCGAGGCGTCCGTGGCGGTCACGCGGACCGTGGCATCCTCGGCGCCCTCGCCCTCGAGCCAGGTCTGCACGCGGACCTTGGTGGTGTCGCCCTCGTAGGCGGGCGTCACGGCGATGCCGGGGGCGCCGTAGTACTCGAGCGAGAAGTGCCGCTGGGCCACCACGAGCAGCTCGACGTCGCGGTAGATGCCGCCGTAGAAGGTGAAGTCGGCCTTCTGCGGATAGACGTGGTCGTTTACGGAGTTGTCGACCTTGACCACGAGCTCGTTGGCCTTGCCCTCCGGCGCGAGGACGTCCGTGACGTTGACGCGGAAGGTGGAGTAGCCGCCGTCGTGGTGGCAGAGGTCGTGGCCGTTGACGGCGACGTCGGCCGTGGCGTTAACGCCGTCGAAGACGAGGTAGGCCTGCTGGCCGTCGACGAGCCGGGGCGTGTCGAAGCTGCGGCGGTACTCGCAGGTGCCGCGCCAGTAGTCGTTGCCTCCGTCCTGGCCGTCGATGTTGTTCCAGGTGTGCGGGACGTTCACCGTCTCCACGGAGCCGTTGGGGCCGTGGAACTCCCAGCCCTTGTCGAGGTTCGTATACGCTCGCAAGATTCCTCCCAACCTCTGTTGCCTACATGTCCCTCGGCACCGTCTGTCTGCGCTGGCGCGCGTGCACGCTGGGGCGGACGCTCTTTTGGGTGGCGCCGCACGGGAGGGTTGGCCTCCTCTTTCGGCAGGTTGCCTCCCTCGGGCGGTTACTCCCCTTTTCCCGGGAGCTGCCCCTCATCGAGCGTGCAAAACGCGGGTTCCTTCGCACTAGGCGCCTACATACACTGTTATGTTAGTCTATCAGCAGGCCCTTGGTGGTCGACGGGAGAAGGGTGCCGAACGGTATGGCCTGTCGTGTAGGCGGTCTGAGGGATGAGATCACACGGCGCTGGTGGCGCCTGGCAAGATGAGTGCTGCCGCCCGATGCCGTGAGCGC
>CAZCTE010000310.1:0-1596 GCA_964501395.1 uncultured Atopobium sp. | reverse complement strand
TCGTCGGTGGACTGCAGGAGGTAGCTGTGCTTGACGATGGGCATGGTGATGCCCACGATGTCGGACTCCTGGAAGGCGTCCGTGCCAATGACGCCGCGGGTGACCTGCCCCGTGATGACCACGAGCGGCACGGAGTCCATGTAGGCGGTGGCGATGCCGGTGACGGTGTTGGTGGCGCCGGGGCCGGAGGTCACCAGCACCACGCCCACCTTGCCCGTGGCGCGCGCGTAGCCGTCGGCCATGTGCGTGGCGGCCTGCTCGTGGCGGGCCAGGACGTGGTGGATCTTCTTGGAGTCGTAGAGCGCGTCGTAGATCTTGATGGCCTGGCCGCCGGGGTAGCCAAAGATCGTGTCCACGCCCTCGGCCTCGAGGCTGGCGATGATCGCCTGCGCCCCGGTCATGGTCTTGCCCTCGTGCTCGGTCTTGCTGCCCGGCCCAAAGGGGCGGCCCTCGATGGCGCGCTGCCGCCGGGCGATCTTCTCCTCAACGGTAATCATGACAGGTACGCTCCCTTGTCCGCACTCGTGACCAGCCTGGCGTAGCGGGAGAGGACGCCCGTGGCGTACTTGGGCGCGGGCGGCTCCCACGCGGCGCGGCGCCGCTCGAGCTCGTCTGCGTCCACGCGCAGCTCGAGGGTCCCCGCCTGGATGTCGATGTCGATGGTATCGCCCTCCTCAACGAGGGCGATGGGGCCGCCCACGGCCGCCTCGGGCGAGACGTGTCCGATGCAGGGGCCCTTGGAGGCGCCGGAGAAGCGCCCGTCGGTGATGAGGGCCACGGAGCTCGCGAGCCCCATGCCGCAGATGGCCGAGGTGGGCGTGAGCATCTCGCGCATGCCGGGGCCGCCCGCCGGGCCCTCGTAGCGGATGACCACCACGTCGCCGGGGTTGATCTTGCCGCCGAAGATGGCCTCGCAGGCCGCCTCCTCGGAGTCGAAGACGCGCGCGGGGCCGGAGTGCTGCCACATCTCGGGCGCCACGGCGCTCTTCTTGACCACGCCGGAGTCCGGCGCGAGGCTGCCGCGCATGACCTTGAGGCCGCCGTCGGGGGAGTAGGCGTTGTCCACGGAGCGGACCACCTCGCCGTCCACGGGCGGGCACGCGGCCACCCACTCGGCCATGGTGCCGTGGCAGGTGAGGGCGTCCAGGTCGAGGTGCCCCGTGCGCCCGAGCTCGCCGACGATGGCCGAGATGCCGCCCACGTCGTTGAGGTCCTGGATGTGGAGGGGGCCGGCCGGCGCGATGCGCACGATGTTGGGGGTCTCCGCCGAGGCGCGGTCCCAGTCCTCCATGGTGACGGGGCAGCCGGCGGCCCGCGCGATGGCGGTGAGGTGGAGCATCGTGTTGGTGGAGCCGCCAAAGGCCATGTCGAGCACCATGCCGTTGTGGATGGAGTGCTCGTTGATGATCTGGCGGGCGGTGACGCCCTTCTCGACGAGCTCCATGACCTTCATGCCGGCGCGCTTGGCCAGGCGGATCCTTTCGGAGTAGACCGCGGGGACCGTGCCGTTGCCGGGAAGCGCGATGCCGAGCGCCTCGGAGAGGCAGCAGATGGAGTTGGCGGTGAACATGCCCGAGCAGGAGCCGCAGGTTGGGC
>CAZCTE010000309.1:0-1604 GCA_964501395.1 uncultured Atopobium sp. | reverse complement strand
GAGAGGACCCATCATGCTTGATCTTGTGCGCACGGTCGTGCGAGCTGCGGGGTGGCGGCGCGTCATCGCGCTTGCCGCGGCGCAGCTGCTTCGGAGCGCCGGAAGCGTGGGCGTGGCCGCGCTGCTGAGCGCGCAGCTCAACGCCACGCTTGCCGCGATGTCGGCCGGGGACGTGGCCGTGCTTCTCCGCACGACCGCCGCCTGCTGCCTCTACGCGCTGCTCCTCGGGATCGTCACGATCGTCTCGGAGCGCCTCAAGGCGTCCTACGTGCGCGTTGTCAACCTCAGCCTGCGCCGGGACGTCATGCGCGGCGTGTGCGAGGCGGGTCCCGCCGACGGGCTGGGCAGCGCCGACGCGCTCACGCTCCTGGGGCAGAACCTGCAGACGCTCGAGGCCGACGGCGTGAGGAACCTCGTGGACGTCTTCGACGCCGTGGCGCAGGTCGTGATCGCGTGCGTGGCCCTTCTCGTCATGGACCCGCTGGTGGCCGCCGTTTCCATTCTGGCGACGGCCTTGCCCACGCTGCTGCCCCGCCTCTTCTCCAGGCGTCTCGCGGACTGCCAGCGCTCGATCGTGGAGGCCACGCAGGGCTACACCTCCTGCGTGCGCGACGCGGCGCAGGGCTCGGAGGTCGTCCGCGCCTTCGGCGCGCAGGATGCGGTCGAGAACCTGCACGAGACGGCGGCGGAGCGCCTCGAGGGGAGAAAGGCGCGCCTCTCGCAGGTGACGGGCCTGCTCCTGGGCGGCACCAACTTCGCGTCCATCTCGATGCAGTTCCTGGTCATGGCGTTCGCCGGCTGCGCCGCGGTGGCGGGGTCGCTCAGCGTGGGCAGCATCGTCGCGGTGACGCAGCTCACGGGACAGGTGGTGGGCCCCGCCTCGCAGCTCTCCGGCAAGCTGGGGCGGCTGCGCGCGCTGCAGCCGATCCTTGAACAGGTGGCGGACGCCTCCCATGTCAAGGCTCCCGAGCAGCGCGTCGAGGTCAGAAGCGCGCTCGAGCTGCGTCACGCGAGCGTCTCCTACGGGGACGGGCCGGTCCTGCGCGACGTCTCCGCGCGCTTTGAGCGCGGCTTGGCCTACGCGATCGTGGGCAGGAGCGGCGGCGGGAAGTCTACGCTGCTGAAGGCCCTCGCCGGCGAGCTGGTGCCGGAGGCGGGCGAGCTTCTCGTGGACGGCCGCCCGTGCGCCGCGCCGGACGTCGCGGTCATTCACCAGGGCGTCTTTCTCTTTGACGACACCGTGAGGAACAACGTGACGCTCTGGGGCGACTTCGCTGAGGAGGAGGTCGACCGGGCGATACGCGCCGCGGGGCTCGAGGAGACCGTCGCCGCCCTGCCGCAGGGGCTCGACACGCCGGTGGGGGAGGGCGGCTCGCGGCTCTCCGGCGGCGAGCGCCAGCGCGTTGCCATCGCGCGGGCCCTGCTGCATCGCAAGGGCGTGCTGCTCGTGGACGAGGCCACGTCGGCGCTCGACGCGGAGACGGCCGAGCAGGTCGAGGACACGCTGCTCTCGCTGGGTGACGTGCTCGTCGTCGAGGTGACACACCATTTGGACCCCGAGCGCGCGGGCCGCTACGAGCAGGTCCTCGAGCTCGCCGACGGCC
>CAZCTE010000308.1:0-1618 GCA_964501395.1 uncultured Atopobium sp. | reverse complement strand
GGTCCTCCCAGCATCAAACTTTGTATAGTGTACGTACCGACGGCGACTGTACGTAACGGTGGCGACTATACGTACCAACGGTGACTGTACGTACCGTTCGAAAGCGGGCGCACCGCGCAAATCGCATCGGCGCAGCGACGCCAACCGGCGCTCCCCCGCATCGTCGCCGAGCTCGGAGCCGTCCCGGCACCTCGTCCCTGTGACGGCGACGTGAAAGGTGTGATTCTCGTTCGATGGCGTCCTCTTCGCCATACGCCGCCAACCTGTGGCATCTCAAGAAAGCAGGTTCAAACGTCAGACAGCGGTATGCCGGCGGTAAGAGTGCCGCATGTGCCTCCTGCTAGGCTCACCCCATGATGAATGACTTTGCCATATGCGACAGATCTGCGCTCGCGCGCTGGGGTGAGCAAGGGCTCATGGAGCGGATCGGACCGCCGCTCGAGAGCCCGAGCGATTGGTCCCTGCCGTCGGCCAAGGCGCTCGACGACAGCGTCCTTCGCGCATGCCGCCTCGAGGCCACACCCGTCCGTCCCCTGCACGTGCTCGTCAACAGCGAGGCGCGGCGCATCAGGTCCGCACGGGTGGTCTCCCACATCTGGTCGGGCCCGCTGCCGGAGGGCGCGCTGCTGCGGCTGAACCCCGGCGTCCTTATCGCCTCGCCGCGCTTCTGCCTGCAGCAGATGGCACCTCGGGCCAGCCTCGCCAGCATCGCCGCCGTCGGGACGGAGATCTGCGGGTCGTACGCCCTCTCGCCGCGCGCCGAGGGCGGCTTCCACAACCGGTTGCCCCTCGACACGCCCGAGGGCCTCGCGGAGCACTTCGCGCACGAGCGCGGGTTCGGCTCCGGCCGCGTTCGCGAGGCGCTGCCGTTCGTGTGTCCCGGCTCGCGCTCGCCGATGGAGACCGTCGTGGTGCTGTTCTTCACGCTGCCCGAGGAGGCCGGCGGGTGCGGCCTGCCGGCGCCCCAGCTCAACGTGCGCATTGAAATCCCGCCCGACCTGCAGCGCGCGCTCAACGTGCCCTACATCGTGGTCGACCTCTGCTGGCCAAACCAGCGCGTAATCCTCGAGTACGACAGCTACACCTGGCACCTCTCCTCCAGGCGGACCTACGACAGCACGCAGAGCCGCAACGAGGGCCTGCGCGACGAGGGCTGGACGGTCGGCTCGGTGACGGCGGGGATTCTGAGGTCGGATGCCCAGCGCGAGCTGCTCGTCAAGCGCGTGATGAGCCAGTTTGGCCGCAAGCCGCCGAGCGACGAGGCGTTCCGCCTGCGTCAGCGACTGCTTGTCGAGGAGCTTCTCGCCATCAGATAACGCCGCGGGTGGCGAGACGGACGCGGCACGGGGTGAGCCACGCGTGGCGAGAAGTGCGCCCCGCAACGACATGCGCCCGACGGTGGATGTGATTTCTGGCGGTACGTACACTATTGCAGAATTGATACTAAGGCAGCCAACGCATCTACCTGCGGCTTCTTCAAAAACACGACGATATCAGAGTTTGAATAGTGTACGCACCGCCGCTGACTGTACGTACCGCCGCGGACTGTACGCACCGGCGGGGCCCTACTCCCCAGCAGCCTCGGCGCGCTGGCAGGCGGCGTCCCAGCGCCACCAGA
>CAZCTE010000307.1:0-1627 GCA_964501395.1 uncultured Atopobium sp. | reverse complement strand
GACGCGGTCCATGACGAAGGCCACGCGGCTCATGTAGCCGCAGTCCTCGAGGAAGCAGAGCATGACAAAGAGGACGAGCATCTGCGGGATGAAGCCGAGAACCGCGCCCACGCCGGCCACGATGCCGTCGAGCACGAGCGCCTTGACGAAGTCGGAGGCGCCCACCGCGTCGAGGGCGGACTCAACCAGCGCCGGGACGCCCGGCACGAAGCTGCCGTAGTCCTCCATGGAGGGCTCGTCAGCCTGCGCGCCCACGGCCTCGGCGAAGTCGTCGGCGGTCACGGCGTCGATGACGGCGAGCTCCTGGCCGTCGGCGAGCACGGGCTCGTCGTCGGAGGTGATCTGCGTGATGACCTCGCCCTCGGAGTCGAGGTAGTTGCCGTCGCCGTCATGCATGGGGACGTCGGTGGCCACCACGTCGGCCGCCTCCTCCACGAAGGCGCTCACCGTGGCGAGGGCGTCGGCGTCCTCCGGGTCCTCGGCGAGCGTCTCCACGGCCTCGGAGACCGCGTCGACGTCGAGGCCCTCCTCCTCGGCGGCCGCGAGGAAGCCGTCGATCTTGTCTCCGTAGTAGTTCTCCTCGTACTCCTCGGTGGCCTCCTCGAAGGCGGCGGTGTCGGAGGGGTTCCAGAGCCAGCCGTCGCCGAAGACGCCGTCGTTGGCCCAGTCGGTGCCCCAGCTGCCCACCGTGGAGACCGCGATGTAGTACACGAGGACCATGACCACCACGAAGATGGGCAGGCCGAGCACGCGGTTGGTCACCACGCGGTCGATCTTCTCGGAGACGGTGAGCTTCTTGGGGGCCTTCTTGACGCAGGCGTCCATGACCTCGCCGATCCAGTCGTAGCGGTCGGAGGTGATGATGGACTCGGCGTCGTCGTCGCGGCTCTGCTCCACGGCCTTGATGATCTTCTCGGCCTGGTTGAGCTGGGCGGAGCTGAGGTGCAGGGCCTTGATGGCCTCGGCGTCGCGCTCGAAGACCTTGACGGAGTACCAGCGCACGAGGTTGGCGTCGCAGGAGCCGGAGATGAGCTGGGCGATCTTCTGGAGCGCGTCCTCGACCTCGGCCGAGAAGCACGAGGCGCCCGGCTGGACCGTGCCCTTACGGCCGGCGTCCACGGCCTGCTTCACGAGCGTGTCGAGGTTGGTGTTGCGCAGGGCGGAGACCTCCACCACCGGCGCGCCCAGGCGCTGGGAGAGCGCCGCTACGTCAACGACGTCGCCGCGCTCCTTGAGCAGGTCGCACATGTTAAGGCCCACGACCACGGGGCGGCCCGCCTCGAGGAGCTGGGTGGTGAGGTAGAGGTTGCGCTCGAGGTTGGTCACGTCCACGAGGTTGATGATCGCGTCCGGGCGCTCGTCCACGATGTAGTCACGCGAGACGACCTCCTCGGGCGTGTAGGGCGAGAGCGAGTAGATGCCCGGCAGGTCAACAAAGGTGACCGACGAGTCCGCGCGCCAGGTGGCCTGCTTCTTCTCAACGGTGACGCCCGGCCAGTTGCCGACGTAGCCGTTCGAGCCCGTGAGCTCGTTGAACAGCGTGGTCTTGCCGCAGTTTGGGTTACCTGCGAGACCGATGATGGTGTCTGCCATACCGTGCCTTTCTAACATCCGGGATTGCGTTCCG
>CAZCTE010000306.1:0-1638 GCA_964501395.1 uncultured Atopobium sp. | reverse complement strand
CTCATAACCCGGAGGTCGTAGGTTCAAATCCTGCCCCCGCGACCATGAACCAGCAGCTCGGAGGCCATGCGGTCTTCGAGCTTTTTGCTATAGCGCTACGCTGTACTACGGATGTCCCGCTCGTGCTTCTGGGCTTATAGGACAAAAAGTGTGTCCGCTCCACGCCCCCTTCCGTGGAGATGCTGTGGCACCTCCCTCGATGCGAGGTTTCTGCACAGCTTGTGCAATACTTCTCAAGCTGTGAAAAACCTTGAGGGCCGCAGCGCCGAGGGCCCCGCAAAGAGGGGTCACCGCCCAGGAGAGGATTGCCTGCCACATGCAGGAATGCGAGCTCAGCACCGACAGAAGAAGCGTGCGCACCCGGCGGGCGCTGCGCCAGGCCCTCGCGGAGGAGATCGCCGCCACGGGGGACCTCTCCCGCGTCACCGTGACCGCGGTGACGGAGCGCGCCGGCGTCACGCGTCGCACGTTCTACTCCCACTTCAAGGACATCCCGGACCTCGTGCGCACGATTGAGGACGAGACGCTCGCCGAGCTCCGCGCCCCGCTCGAGCGCCTGGCGGCCTCCCACCTGGACGAGCTGCGCCGCGCGCTGGGCAACGGGGAGCCCGCCCCCGGCGCCGAGGAGATTCTCGCCGCCGTGCACGATCGCGGCGACTACCTGCGGCCCCTTCTGGGCAAGGGGGGAGACCCGGCCTTTGCCGAGCGCATCAAGGGCCTCGTGCATGACGTCGTGGGTATGCGCGCCCTCGACGGGCTCGACCTGCGGGCGCTTGGCCCCCTCTTTGACTACTACCTCACCTTTGCCATCTCGGCAGAGGTGGGCGTGCTGCTTCGCTGGCTCGACGGCGGCATGCGCGAGAGCGTTCCCGCCATGGCGCGCCTCATGACCGCGCTCATGTTCGTGCGCCCCGGCGACCTCTACGACAACCCCATCGACCTCGACATCCCCGGCTTCGCGCTTGCCGCCATGTGCTCCAAGGAGGACAACCATGAGTAAGACCACCCTCGACCTCAAACAGGAGGGCGCGGAGCTCTCCCCGGTCACGCCGCAGGACTTTGGCCACGCGCGCCTGCGCCTGGGCATCGACGTGGGCTCCACCACCGTCAAGCTCGCCGTCATAGACGACGCGGGCAACCTGGTCTACGCCAACTACGAGCGCCACCACACGGACATCCGCGCCACGGCCAAGGAGCTCTTCGCCCGCGCGCGCAAGGTCATTGGCACGGCCCCCATGCGCGTCTCCATCACCGGCTCGGGCGGCATGCTGCTCGCCAAGTGGCTCGACCTCGAGTTCGTCCAGGAGGTCATCGCCTCCAAGCGCGCCGTGGAGACGCTCATCCCCCAGACGGACTGCGCCATCGAGCTCGGCGGCGAGGACGCCAAGATCATCTACTTCGACAACGGCATCGAGCAGCGCATGAACGGCACCTGCGCCGGCGGCACGGGCGCCTTCATCGACCAGATGGCGAGCCTGCTCCACACGGACGCGGCGGGCCTGAACGAGCTCGCCAAGGGCGCCACCCAGATCCACCCCATTGCCAGCCGCTGCGGCGTCTTTGCCAAGTCCGACGTCCAGCCCCTGCTCAACGAGGGCGCCCGCCCCGAGGACGTGGCCGCCTCCATCTTCCAGGCCG
>CAZCTE010000305.1:0-1642 GCA_964501395.1 uncultured Atopobium sp. | reverse complement strand
TTCGGCCTGGCAGGGCATTATCGGCCAATAGGCTCGCCGCCGCCCGCGCGAGGCCGAGATTGCCCTACCGCCTCTGCGACCTGTTCAACCGGTAAGTTCGCCGCCGCCCGCGCGAGGCCGAGATTTTCACGATCGAGCGGCGTGGACACTGCATCAGCGAGGCATCGAGTATCGTCGAGTCGCGGGAGGCCGGGGTTGCCGCGCTAGCATCGCCGGGATCAACGAGAACTTGACAAGGAGATACGCGCGCAAGGCACGCTTTCATACGGGCCTTGGGCCATCCCTGTCGGATCGTGGACGGAAGACTCGCAGAGGCTTCATGGCGACGAGCATGGCAAGAGACGAGAGGGTCATCTAACTTGTCATGCAATGTATTATGTAGCCATACGCTTCGTGCAGAGGAGGAGCCATGGCAGAAACAACCCCTACGATGCTTACCTGTATCGAGGAGACTCCGGCGCAGCTCAAGCTCAATGTCGAGCGCGCTGACGAGCTCACTGCGAAACTCGTCGACCTGTATGTTAAAACGGCCTGTCGATCCATCTGGATTGTTGCCTGTGGTTCCAGCCTAAACGGCACTCTATGCGCGCGGTATTTTATGATGAAGTATCTCAAATGTGAGGTTAAGGTCGTGACGCCGGCAACGTTTATCTATCGCGAGCATGACGTGCATGGGGATGACTTCGTGTTCGTGATTTCCCAGAGCGGCTGCTCCACCAACTCCATCGAGGCTCTTGATAAACTCCGCAAGCTCGGTGTTACCGCCATCGGCCTTACCGGCAACGTCGAGAGTGATTTCAAGGATCATGCCGATCTTGTAATCGATTACGGCGTGGGAGAAGAGACGGTGAGCTATGTCACCAAGGGCGTTGTTGCTCTTGCTCAGTTCTTGATGCTCTTCGCCATCGAGGCTGGCTGCAAAATCGGCACGGTTGCTGCGGAGCAGCGTGCGGCTCTGATTGAGGAGATGGCCGATGCCCCTCGCCGCCACGAGATTGTCCAGCAGGAGACGTGGGATCTCTACAGGCGTCGCAAGGCGGATTTCACGTCGATGACCGTTGTCAACCACTGTGGGTTCCTTCAGGGGTACGGCATCGCCTCCGAGGGCGCGCTCAAGTTCAGTGAGACCATTCAGGTTCCCAGTTTCGCCTACGAGGGCGAGGAATGGATTCACGGACCCAATTTGCAGCTTACGCCCAATTACACGGTGATTTGCGTCGACCACCTCACCGAAGGCTCCGATCGCCTGGTCGATGTCTACCTTGCCGCTCGCACGGTGACCGACCGCGCCTTCATCGTCACGAACTCCAGTCGAGTGGATGACGACCATGCCGTTCGCCTGCCGTTTGACATCGACGAGCCGCTCATGATGCCGCTCTATGTGCTGCCCTTCTACCAGATTGTTGCGCATCAGGTTATGACCGATTTACACCGCTGGGAAAAACATCCCTTGTTCGAAGAACGCTTTCACGAGGCGATTAGCGCAAAGACCGAGCGCGTCGACAAGATTATGCCCAACTAGGCGACGGTCGTGCGCGCCTATGTTTCGCCGCAGCTGAAGGACAAGATTCGCGCGCTTGAAAAGCGCTGTAAGCCGCGCTACGTCGAGGTGGTTCGCTCGAACGGCCTTATCTTTCGACCT
>CAZCTE010000304.1:0-1654 GCA_964501395.1 uncultured Atopobium sp. | reverse complement strand
CACCATGAGCCCCACCCGCATCGGCACTGGCACTTCCACTGGCCCTTCTTCGGGGGCTGGGGCCCGCGCTTCGGCTTTGGCGGGGGCGGCTGCGGCTGTGGCAGCGGCCTCGTGGTTATCGTCCTCATGTTCGTGCTCGTCCTCATGTTCGGCGGCCTCACCACGTGCGGCGCCGCGCGGGGCTTTGCCGAGAGCACGCAGGTGACCACCACGGCCTCCTCCACGGTACGCGAGAAGCTGGACTCCGACGCCGTCACCACCACGGACTACTACACGGACGAGGACGGCTCCTGGGTCACCAGCGCCTCGCGCCTCACCGAGGGCCTCGAGGAGTTCTACGAGAGCACCGGCGTGCAGCCCTACGTCTACATCCTGCCCAACGGCGAGACCACGTCCACCACTGAGCTCACCACCCAGGCCGAGGAGCTCTACTCGGAGCTCTTCTCGGACGAGGGGCACTTCCTTCTCGTCTTCTGCGACGACGGCGAGGGCTCCTACAACTGCGGCTACGCCGTGGGCACCGCGGCCTCGGCGGTCATGGACTCAGAGGCCATAGAGATCCTCCAGGAGGAGCTCAACTACGCCTACAACAACGCGGCCACGGACGAGGAGGTCTTCTCGGACGCGTTCTCCAGCACGGCCTCGATCATCATGGCCGCCGCCGAGGCGGAGGAGACCCATTCGCGCAACGCGGCCATTGGCGTCTGCGTGGTTGTCATCGTGGTTGCCGCGGGCGGCATCGTGTTCTACCTGCGCCGCCGCAAGACCCAGGAGGAAGAGGAGAAACAGAGGATGGACGACATACTCAACTCCTCCTACGAGACCTATGGGGATAAGGACGTAGAGGATCGAGCTAGGAAGTACGACTAAGGAGGCGCTACAGATGGGCATAATCGACCGCTTTACCACCATCGTCAAGGCGAACGTCAACGAGGCGCTCGACAAGGCGGAGGACCCCGCCAAGATGGTTGACCAGTACCTCATTGACCTCTCCGACTCGCTTGCCGAGGTCAAGCGCGAGACCGCGAGCGTCATTGCCGAGGAGAGCCGCGCCCGCCGCGCCGTGGAGGACAACGAGCGCGAGGTCGCCCGCATGGAGAACCTCGCCAAGAAGGCCCTCAAGGCCGGCAACGAGGACGACGCCCGCGTCTTCCTGGCCAAGAAGCAGAAGCTCGAGGCCACCGGCGCCGAGCTCTCCAAGGCCGCCGACGCCGCGCACGAGAACGCGGACAAGATGCGCCAGATGCACGACAAGCTCGTGCATGACATCGAGGACCTCAAGGCCCGCCGCGAGACCATCAAGGCCAAGGCGGCCGTGGCGCGCACCCAGGAGAAGGTGAGCGGCTACACCTCCGGCGCCGACAAGGCCGAGAGCGCCATGGAGTCGTTCAACCGCATGGAGGAGAAGGCCGACCGCATGCTTGACACCGCCAACGCCATGACCGAGCTGGGCTCCAAGCCCGCCGACGACGCCGAGTCCCTTGCCGAGAAGTACGCCGGCGCCGCGTCCGACGTCTCCGTCGACGAGGAGCTCGAGAAGCTCAAGCAGGAGATGGGGCTGTAGGGGCTACCCAATTCGGGACGCTCACCCTCCTCGCATTCGGGCTGCTCCCCTCCCCGTACCAGCGAACCCGCCGTGGCTGCGACTTCGGTC
>CAZCTE010000303.1:0-1662 GCA_964501395.1 uncultured Atopobium sp. | reverse complement strand
TGCAACCGCCGGTTAGCCCGATTTCGGCGCATGCCCAATGCGTATGAATATTACAACCGCATATCTCAGAGTTCTTTTCACGTTTGCCCAGTTGGAACGAAAAGAACTTCGAGTTTTGCGGTTGTAACTCGAAGTTGCACCGGGACGCTGAGCGCCAGGACGCCGGAAGGCCCCCTCGAGAGGGTCGGGCCATCGCGGCCTGCACCCCAGAGGCGCATCCGCGTCGCGTCAGAGCCCGCGGGCGGGCCAGCTCCCCCGGCAGTTCCACACGCAGCCCTCGGTTGCGATGAAGTCCACCGGCACGTCGTTCTCCCCCACGGGCAGCGGGTTCGACGAGAGCATGGTGATCCGGGCGAGGCCGAACTTGTCGCCTGGGTAGAGCTCGAGGAAGCGGTCGTAGTAGCCGCCGCCGTAGCCCACGCGATGGCCCGCCCCGTCGAAGACGAGCCCCGGGACCAGGCAGACCGAGCCCACCATGTCCGCCGCCGTCAGCGCGGGGACGTCCGCCGCGGGCTCGAGGATGCCCATGGCGCCGGGCGAAAGCTCGTCGAGCGACGCGATCTCATGGAAGGTCATGGTGCGGTCGGCGGCCGTGAGCGGGACCGCGACGCGGCGCCCCTCCGCGAGCAGGCTGCCGATGAGCCCGCGCGTGCCCACCTCGTGCCCGAAGGAGACGTACGAGAGCACGAGCTCCGCCGCCTCGAAGACGGGGTGGCGAGCAAGGCTTTCGGCTATGGCGGCGTCGGAGCGCTCCCGGCCCTCCGGGGGAATGGTCGCGCGCGCGGCGCGGTAGGTGCGGCGAAGCGAGCTCTTGTCGGCGTCTGTCCCATATGAGCTTGCCACCGAGCCTCCCCTCGCGCGTGAGTCGTTCCATTCTATCAGTGTTCCGCCACGCCCGCCCCCTGCCGGGGACGGTTCCGCGCGGCGGCGGAAGACAGCCGGTGGGAGGCAGCGGGGGAGCCCCGTTCGCCACCGGGATGCACGTGGCGGGAGGCGGCGGGAGGGGCGCCTCAGCCCCCACCCGCCCCGGCGTTTGCCGTACCATGGAACGCGTTCGAACGAAGCCACAGACGCGCGCCGCGCGTGCGCGAGACGGGAGTCACCATGCCCAACGAGGGAAGCTACGAGGCGGCAAAGCGCAGGAGCGACCAGATCCACGAGGACCTTCTCGTCAACCCCGGTAAGTACACCATGCTCACGGGCGACCGCCCCACCGGCCGGCTCCACCTGGGCCACTACTTTGGCACCATCGTCGACCGCGTGCGCCTGCAGGACCTGGGCGTCCGCACCAACGTGGTCATCGCCGACTACCAGGTCATCACCGACCGCGACACCACCGAGCACATCGCGGACAACGTCCTCAACATGGTCATCGACTACCTCGCCTGCGGGATCGACCCCGAGAAGACCATGATCTTCACGCACTCCGCCGTCCCCGAGCTCAACCAGCTCATGCTCCCCTTCCTCTCGCTCGTGACCGAGGCCGAGATGGAGCGCAACCCCACGGTCAAGGCCGAGCAGGAGGCATCCGGCCACGCCCTCACCGGCCTCTTGCTCACCTACCCCGTGCACCAGGCCTGCGACATCCTCTTCTGCAAGGGCGACATCGTCCCCGTGGGGCGCGACCAGCTCCCCCACATCGAGATCACCGACAAGATCGCG
>CAZCTE010000302.1:0-1667 GCA_964501395.1 uncultured Atopobium sp. | reverse complement strand
GGTCGATCGTGTCGAGACGCTGCCACTCGTTGAGCATGCCGAGGGTGCAGACGGAGAGCACCTGGGTCTGGCCGCGCTGGAAGAGGCCGGAGCCGTGGACGCGCGGGAGGTAGTCGCCCTTGACCATGAGCGGGCGCACCTCGGTGGGCGTGCGGCCGTCCACGCGCTCGCCGGTCTCCACCACCATGACGCGCATGGCGTGCTTCTCGAGGGACTTGAGCTCCACGTTGATCGCGCGGCCCCACGCGGCCTTCTCGTCGTCGGAGAACTCGGCGCGGATGGCCTCCTTGAGGGCCTCGACCTTGCCCACGCGGGAGAGCTTGTCGGCGTCCTTGAGGGCGGCCTCCATCTCGTCGTAGTGGGCGAAGACGCGCTCGTGCACCTCGGCCACCGGCTCGTCGAGCACGTACTCGCGCTGGACGATTGCGCCGTTGACCTCCTCGACCTTGGCGAAGAACTTCCGCTGCTCCTCGCAGAAGGCGGAGATGGCCTCCTGGCCAAAGGCCATGGCCTCGAGCATCTCCTCCTCGGAGATCTCCTCGGCGCTGGCCTCCACCATGGAGATGAAGTCGCTCGAGCCGCCGAGCTCGAGGTCGAGGTCGGAGTTGTCGCGCTCCTCGTAGGTGGGGTTGACGATGAACTCGTGGGTGTCGCGGTCGCGGCCGATGCGCACGCAGGAGAGCGGGCCCTCGAAGGGCACGCCGCCCACGGTGAGCGCGGCGGAGGCGGCCATGACGCAGATGGTGTCCACGGGGTTGACCTGGTCGGCCACGAGCGTGGTTGCCACGACCTGGACCTCGTTGCGGAAGCCGGCCGGGAAGCTCGGGCGCAGCGGGCGGTCGATCATGCGCGCCGTGAGCGTGGCCTTCTCGGAGGGGCGCGCCTCGCGCTTGAGGTAGCCGCCGGGGATGCGGCCCACGGCGTACATCTTCTCGTTGAAGTCCACCGTGAGCGGGAAGAAGTCGTAGTCCTTGCGCTCCTTGGAGACCACCGCGGTGAGCAGCACCGTGGACTCGCCCGTCTTGACGACGCAGGCGCCCGTGGCCTGCTTGGCGAGCTCGCCGGTCTCGAGGACGTAGTGCTTGCCGTAGAGGTCGAACTCGTGCGTAACCTTTGCCATATCGTTTCCCTTATCTCCGCCTGCCCCGTTGCAGGCGGGCCGTCGTGCGGGCCCCGTGCCCGCGGCGCGCCCTCGCCTGTCTCGGGCGCGCACAGAGAGGGGCGCCCGCAGGCGCCCCTCGAAAGAACCTACTTACTGGATGTTGTCGCGGATGCCGAGGCTCTTGATGAGCGTGCGGTAGGCCTCGATGTCGTTGCCCTTGATGTAGGAGAGCAGGCGACGGCGCTTACCCACGAGCATGAGAAGGCCGCGACGCGTGTGGAAGTCCTTCTTGTGCTGCTTCATGTGCTCGGTCAGGCCGCGAATCCTCTCGGTGAGGATGGCCACCTGGACGGCGGCGGAGCCGGAGTCGTTCTCGTCCTTGCCGTACTGGGCGATGAGCTCGGCCTTGCGCTCCTTGGAGACTGCCATGTAAAACCCCTTTCACATAGATTCGCCCCGAACTGGGATGGCCGTCAGGCAGTTGGCGGACCTCCAGGTACGGGGTAGGTGCCGGGCTAGTGTAGCACACGGGCTGGAAGCGGGCGCGCTCGCCAGAAAATCCACG
>CAZCTE010000301.1:0-1675 GCA_964501395.1 uncultured Atopobium sp. | reverse complement strand
CCGAGCGGTCGATCGTGCCGTCCGTGAGCTCCGTGGCGCCCGACGTGTCGATCTCCGTCGAGTAGGAGCCCTCCACCGTGACGGTGATGTCGCTCGTGCCCTCCACCACGGTGGCGCCGTCCGCGACGATGGTCACGGTCTCGCCGGACTCGTCCACCACGCTCGCGCCGTCCTCCACGGAGAGGTTGCTCACGGTGGAGTCCGCCGTGACCACCCACGAGCTGCCGCTCTCGATGACCACGCTGATGGGGGCGTCGCTGGTGCTGGCGACGGAGTTCTCGGTGATCACCGTGTAGCCCGTGAAGGTCGAGCCGTCGAGGAGGTACAGGTCGAGCGAGCTGATGGTGTCCACCGAGACCGCGCCCTCGAGCTCCTGCTCGCGGGCCGTCAGGGTGACGTCAGCGCCGTTGGAGCCGGCCGTGCCCCAGTTGTTGGCGTCGTTGCCCTCCACCGTGATGAGGTCTGCCGCGTCCGTGTCAAAGTCGAGCTCGGTGCGCACGAGCAGGATGTCTGCCGAGGTGTTGGTGAGATAGAACATGCTGCCGGACTCGATGGCGCTCGAGAGCGTGGAGTCTCGCACCTCGAAGAGCGCGCGCTCGCCCGTCGAGGTGTCGGCGTCCCCGGAGGTGCTCTGGTAGATGATCACGCCGTTTGCGACGGGATCGGAGGCAGTTGCGGAGGTTATCTCGCTCGTGAGCGTTGAGTTTGCGATCTTGATGGTGTTGAGGCCCTCCATGCCGGCTATCTGCGAGCCCGAGGCCGTGCCCGTGACGTTGTCCGCCTCCACCGTGCCGGTGGAGTAGAGGATCGGCGAGCCGGAGCCCTGGGTCTCTATCACGGAGTTGGAGACGGAGACGCTGCCGCCGCCGCGGTCGTTCGCCGCGCCGGCGCTGTGGTTGCCCTCGGTCGAGATGGTCATGTCGTTGGCGATGATGAGGCCGCCGTAGGTCGCGTCGAGCCCGCGCGAGTTGTCCGAGGTTGTCTCGATGGTGACGTCGTTTGCCCACACCGTCGCCCCGTCGGTGGCAAAGATGCCGTTGCTGCCCTCCGAGGTCGCGCTGAACAGGCAGCTCGTCACACGCGCCAGGCTGTCCTCGCCGACGGCGAGCAGGATGGAGTTGATGCCGTAGAAGTTGCAGGCGTCCTCGTCGGAGGAGTCGCCGGACTTCGTGAGCGTGGCGTCGGTGAGGTCGAGCGTGCCCCCGTTCTCGACGAGGACGACGTTGGTGTCGGACGAGGAGGACTCGATCGTCTCGCCGTCCGAGGCCTCCGTGGCCGTGGTGCCGTCCACCACGAGCGTGGCGTCGTAGCTGCCGTCGTAGTCGTAGGTCTGCGTGTTGGCCCCGCTGCCGCCGGTGCCGCCACCGGAGCCGCCGCCGTCCGGGGCCTCGCCGCCCTGCTCGCCGGAGCCGGAGCCCGCGCTCGGCATGTCGGGCGGCTGCTCGTCCGCGAGCGCCATCGTGACGGGCGCGGCGAGCCCGAAGGCCCCTATGGTGAGCGCAAGGCCCGCCGCGCAGACGCCACGGGCGCGCCCGAACCTGCGCCCGAAGCTGGTGGTAGTTTCTTTAGACATGTTTTCCACTCCTTGAGGCAAGCTGTTTTTTGAGTCTTGACGTGCGGTTTTTCAGCTTGCCACTCTCAGGAGCTTACCCCGCAAAATGAATCTGTCGAGCGA
>CAZCTE010000300.1:0-1680 GCA_964501395.1 uncultured Atopobium sp. | reverse complement strand
GTCGACGGCGCCAAGGCCTACATCCTGTGCCCCGAGGGCCTGCACGTGGGCGACACCGTCATCTCCGGCACCAAGGACATTGACATCAAGCCCGGCAACTGCATGCCGCTCTCCGAGATCCCGGTGGGCACCCTGGTCCACGCCGTGGAGTTCCAGCCTGGCAAGGGTGCCGCCATGGCCCGCGCCGCCGGCACCTCCGTGCAGCTCATGGGCAAGGACAACGGCTACGCGGTCCTGCGCATGCCCTCCTCCGAGCTGCGCCGCGTCCTGCTCACCTGCCGCGCCACCATCGGCGAGGTGGGCAACGCCGACCACTCCAACATCGTGGTCGGCAAGGCCGGCCGCAAGCGCTGGGCCGGCGTCCGCCCGACCGTCCGCGGCACCGTCATGAACCCGGTCGACCACCCGCACGGCGGCGGCGAGGGCAAGAACCACACCTCCGGCCGTCCGTCGGTCACCCCGTGGGGCAAGCCCACGAAGGGCTACAAGACGCGCGACCCCAAGAAGGGCTCCAACCGCCTGATCATCCGTCGCCGCAAGACCAAGTAGAAGCAGCACGAGTAGTAGGAGAAAGAAAGCATGAGCAGAAGTCTCAAGAAGGGACCGTTCGTGGAGACTCGCCTCCTCGCGCGTGTCGCAGCTCAGAACGAGGCCGGCACCAAGGAGGTCATCAAGACCTGGTCGCGCTCCTCGACCATCTTCCCGGAGATGGTGGGCCACACCATCGCCGTGCACGATGGCCGCAAGCACGTGCCCGTGTACATCACCGAGTCCATGGTCGGGCACAAGCTGGGCGAGTTCGCCCCCACCCGCACCTTCCGTGGTCACAAGGAAAAGTAGGGGGTAGGGAGCTAACATGCCTCAGAACACCAACACCAACGAGGTGCGCGCCACCGCCAAGTACGTGCGCGTCGCCCCGCGCAAGGCTCGCGCCGTCGTCTCGCTGATCCGCAACCTCCCGGTCGACAAGGCCCTCGAGGTCCTGCAGTTCTCCACGCGCGCCGTCTCCGTCGACGTCGCCAAGGTCCTGCGCTCCGCGGTGGCCAACGCCGTCAACAACAACGGCCTGCGCGAGGACACGCTCGTCGTCAAGCGCGCCTACGTCGACGAGGGCCCCACGCTCAAGCGCATCCGTCCGCGCGCCAAGGGCTCCGCGTCCCGCATCAACAAGCGCATGAGCCACATCACCGTCGTCGTCGCTCCTCGAAAGGAGGCGTAGGGAAAGCATGGGTCACAAGGTTCAGCCTACCGGCTTCCGTCTCGGCATCACCGAGGAGTGGCGTTCCCGCTGGTACGCCGATAAGGACTACGCCGAGAACCTCGGCAACGATCTCGCCATCCGCGAGTTTCTGCAGAAGCGCCTTGCCAAGGCCGCCCTTTCCCGCGTCGACATCGAGCGCGCAGGCGACAAGGTCAAGGTGACCATCTACACCGCCCGCCCGGGCATCGTCATCGGCAAGAAGGGCGCCGACATCGACGCCCTCCGCACCGACCTCGAGAAGGTCGCCGGCGTGGGCAAGGGCCTCGTCTCCGTTGACGTCGTGGAGGTCAAGCGCCCCGAGCTCGACGCCAACCTGGTTGCCCAGTCCATCGCCGAGCAGCTTGAGCAGCGCGTCGCCTTCCGTCGCGCCATGCGCAAGGCCGTCCAGTCCGCCCGCAAGGCCGGCGCCAAGGGCATCC
>CAZCTE010000299.1:0-1680 GCA_964501395.1 uncultured Atopobium sp. | reverse complement strand
CCCACGGCGCAGACGGCGAGCGCAAAGGAGAGCAGCGAGGTGGACTTGAAGGAGAGCGCGTCCATGAGCTCGAGGTTCCCCGCGAGGGCGGCGGCCCCCTCCACCACCAGCGTCGCCGCGGCGCAGGCCCCGAGGGCGCGCGGCGCTCGGCCGAGGCGCGACCCGGCGAGCAGGCCGCCCGCGACGAACGAGACCAGGTAGGTGAAGGCGCTCATGAGCTTGCGCCACTCCAGGAGGTCGCGGAGCTCGCTGCCGGGGGAGACGAAGGCGATGTATGCGTTGACCACGTACGTGCAGGTGACGAGCACGGCCACGAACTCCCTCTTGCGCGGAAGGCGCCTCCACAGCCAGCCGACGACGGGGCAGACGGCAACCACCGCGAGGTAGACCCAGACGAACTCGAGCCCTCCCACGAGCCACTCCGCCTTGCTCAGGGAGACGCCTGAGATGGGCACGACCCAGGTGCTCACGACCAGGGCAATCACCGCGTAGAGCACGACGGACAGGATGATTACCAAGGCCCGCCGCCCGGTGGCGCGCGCCTGGGAGCGCCCGTAGCCCGGTCGCCCGGAGGCCTCCGCGGCGCGCGGGACGAGGAAGAAGCCCGAGATGAGGAAGAACACGTGGTTGCCGAAGGCGCCGAGCAGGCTCACGAGGCCAAGCACAAGGGCAGCCGGGGCCGAGGGGGTCCAGGTGCCGTCGAGCGCAAGGTCGAACCAAGTGGACAGGGTGTGGAAGATCGCGATTCCGGCGATGGCCACGAGCCGCAGCGCCTCGATGCGCGGGTTGCGCGGGCTGCGCCGGGACGCGGGCCTCTCTGCGGGGCTCTCGCTCATGCGCACCTCCCGTCGGCTCCCGCGGCTCTGCGGGCCAGTATACGCGCGCCGGCGTGCGCTCGCCTGCGCTGGGGCGCCGCCTGCGGAGATGACACGAACCTGACGGGGCGTGTCACGTTTGTACCGTCGCAGCTCGGGCGGGGTGGATGGGGGCGATTCGGCCTGACTGGGGCTGCGGGAACGGCGGGCTGGCGTGCGGGCGGCACCTACGATGGGAGCCCGAATGGATTGGTCGCGGCGGCCAGGCTCAGAGCGGCACGGGCGGGGCGAGAAGCGCGGCGAGTGGGACGACGAGGGGGCGATCCGATGGTGCTGGACGTTGTCGAGGGGGCGGCCGTGGCAATCATGGCGGTGGCCCTCGTGGTTGCCGCGCGGGTGGACCTCGAGCGGCGGATCATCCCCAACGGGTGCTGCGTCGTCGTCGCGAGCTCCGGGTTCGTCTCGGCGCTTGCACGGGCTAGTGCCGGGGAGGGGCTTGCGCCGATTGCGGGCTCTGCCCTCGGGGTTGCGGCGGTCTTCTCGGTGATGGCGCTCGCCGCCGTGACGTCGCGGCGCCTCATGGGGCGCGCGGGCGTCGGGGGCGGGGACGTCAAGCTTCTCTCCGCTGCTGGCGCGTGGGCAGGCCCCGTCTGGGGGCTTGTGGTGGTGGGCGTCTCGTGCGTCACATCTCTCGTGCTTTGTGGACTCGCGTGGCTGCTGCGCCGCCTGCGCGGGGAGAGGGACGGCAGGTCCCGGCTGGGCAACGTCGCCGACGGGGTGCCCCTGGGGCCTGGGATCGCCCTGAGCATGCTGGCCGTGGTGCTGCTGGGAGTGCGTTGAGCGGCCGTCCCGAACCTGGGTGTTC
>CAZCTE010000298.1:0-1688 GCA_964501395.1 uncultured Atopobium sp. | reverse complement strand
GCCACATGCGGGAGGTGTCGAGCACGTTGGCCTTGTCCACCGAGTGCACCACGCCCCTGCGGCGGCGGGCCGCGTCACAGGCCCAGCGCACCACGCGGTCGACCTCGTACTCGGAGTACTCCAGGACGTCGCGGGCAAACTCGCCGCGCGCGCCGCCCACGCCGGCGCCCTCCACGCCCATCATGCGCTCGTGGCCGCCAAAGTAGAGGCCTCCCGTGAGCTCGCGCACGATGATGAGGTCCACGCCGCCCAGCACCTCGGGCTTGAGCGTGGACGCGCCCACGAGCGCGTCGAACATGCGGACCGGGCGCAGGTTGAGGTAGAGGCCCAGCTCCTTGCGGATGGCGAGAAGCCCCTGCTCTGGGCGGACGGATCCCACGCTCGTGTCCGTCCACTTGGGGCCGCCCACCGCGGCGAGCAGCACGGCGTCTGCCGCGCGTGCCGCCTCGAGGGTCTCGTCCGGCAGGGCCGAGACGGGGCCGCCCGCCTCGGTGGTGGCGTCGATCGCGGCGCCGCCGATGAGGTGGTCCTCGCAGACGAACTCGACATCATGGCGCGCCCCGAGGGCGGCGAGCGCCTTCTTGGCCTCGGCGATGATCTCCGGGCCTATGCCGTCGCCCGGCAGGGTGCAGACGTGGTAGGTCGCGCGCGCCATGGCTACCTCCCGCTCTTCTCGGCCATCACGCGCTTGGTGCGCGCCACGAGGCCGCCGTCGTTGATGATCTCCTGGATGAACGGCGGGAACGGCTGCGCCTGGAAGGTCTGGCCGGTGGTCTCGTCGCGGATCTCGCCGGTGTCGGCGTTCACGGAGACCACGTCACCGTCGGAGATGGCCTCGGCCGCCGCGGGGCACTCGAGGATGGGGAGCCCCATGTTGATGGAGTTGCGGTAGAAGATGCGCGCGAAGCTCTTGGCTATGACGCAGGAGACGCCGGCGGCCTTGATGGCCACGGGCGCGTGCTCGCGGGAGGACCCGCAGCCGAAGTTCTCGTCGGCCACCACGATGTCGCCCGGCTGCACGCGCGAGACGAAGGTGGGGTCGAGGTCCTCGAGACAGTGCTCGGCGAGCTCCGCCGGGTCCGAGGTGTTGAGGTAGCGCGCCGGGATGATGACGTCGGTGTCTATGTCACGACCGTAGCGGAAGACGGTCCCCTTGAACTGCATGTGGTCTCTCCAATCTCGAAACGCTCCCGGGCCGCAGGGCCTGCCCCGTGCTCAGACAGCTTGCTGCGCAAGAACTGCGCGCGGGAGAGGCCCTGCGGCCCCGCGAAGACGTGCGGGTTGCCTCGATGGCACGGGTTACGCACTCCTGAGGCTACAGGTCCGAGGGCAGCGCGATGTGGCCCGCCACGGCCGAGGCGGCCGCCACGGCGGGGCTCGCCAGGTAGACCTCGGAGGTGGGGTCGCCCATGCGGCCCACGAAGTTGCGGTTGGTGGTGGACACGCACCTCTCGCCGGCCGCCAGGATGCCCATGTAGCCGCCCAGGCACGGGCCGCAGGTGGGCGTGGACACCACGCAGTGGGCGTTGACGAAGATGTCCATGAGGCCCTCGTGGACGCACTCGAGCCACACGCCCTGAGTGGCGGGAATGATGATGCAGCGCACGCCGTCGGCCACGGTGCGCCCGCAGAGCACCTCGGCGGCCGCGCGCATGTCCTCGATGCGGCCGTTGGTGCAGGAGCCGATG
>CAZCTE010000297.1:0-1693 GCA_964501395.1 uncultured Atopobium sp. | reverse complement strand
CGTCTGCCCAGTTGGCGCGAAAATTTCTTCGAGATATGCGGTTGTCATACAGGGTGTGCGAAGCGGCACACCGGTGGGCGGCGCACCTGTGGGTGGCGCACGGGGAGCAGGGCGCGGGCGCGCGGCCCTTGTCTGTGGTTCAAACGGGGATAGTTCGTACGGGGGGGTGACCTTAAGGCTCGCGTCGACGGGCGCTGCTACAATTCGTCGGATTGATTCCGTCACAGGAGGTCCTGTCATGAGCCTACGTCGCGCGCTTGCTGCGCCTGTTCTTGCCCTTGCCCTGCTCGCCGCGCCTTCCCTGGCGCTTGCGGAGGAGGGGGTGGATTCCGCCGCCGAGGAGGCGACGGTGGTCGTTACCGAGGAGGCCGAAGGGGCCGAGGAGACCGCGGAGGAGGTCACCGCGGACGCCGCCGAGGAGACCGCGGAGGTCGTCATCGACCGCGCGGACTTCTACCTGCCCGCCGAGGAGGACGAGCGGTCCGGCGCCACGCTCCTCTCCGCCAGCTTCACCCTCGTCCAGATCTCCGACGAGATGAAGTACTTCGCCAAGTACGAGAGCCACGGCGGCTACGACCAGGGCTTCTCGTCCGGCGACGGTTACATGGCCCTGGGCTACTACCAGTTCGACCGCCGCTACAGCCTCATCGACTTCATGGAGTACTGCCTCTCCTACGACGCCGAGAAGTACGCGATGTTTGCGGCCGTGGTCGCGCGCGCCTCGGAGGTGGAGGACTCCTCCGTCGCCATGTACGAGGACGACGCCCTCACCGAGCTCGGCGCGCTCGTGGAGAACGCCTGGCACGCGGCCTACGCCGCGGACCCCGACGAGTTCGCCCTGCTGCAGGACAACTACTCCTACGACAACTACTACCTGCCCACCGCAAACTACCTCGCCAAGCAGGGAATCTCCATGGAGGGGCGCGCGGACTGCGTGAAGGGCCTCGTCTGGAGCATGACGGACCTCTTTGGCACGGGCGGGGTGCGGTACTTCCTCGACAAGGCCGAGCTCTCCAACGACCTCTCCGATCGCGAGTTCGTGAACCGGCTCTGCGACGCCGTGGTGAACTACGTTGCCGAGCGCTACCCCTCGCAGACCCAGTACCACCAGGGCTGGATCAACCGCTACGAGAACGAGCGGCAGGACTGCCTGGCCATGCTGTCCCCGTTCGACGACGTCTCCACGAGCGCCTGGTACTACGACGCCGTCCTCTGGGCCTACGAGCAGGGCTACATGACCGGGTACGGGGATGGCACCTTCGGGCCGACGGACGTGATCAGCCGCGCGCAGATGGTCCAGCTCCTCTGGAACTACGCCGGCCGGCCCGGGACCGCGGTGTCCGAGCTGCCCGCGGACTGCGACGGCGAGGCCTTCTACGCCGAGGCGCTCTCCTGGGCCCTGGGCGAGGGCTACATCACCGGCTACGGCAACGGTGACTTTGGCCCGGCCGACAGCCTCACGCGCGAGCAGGCGGTCCTCATCCTCTGGCGCTACTTCGGCTCCCCGGTCGTGGACGAGGACCTCTCCGCGTACCCAGATGCGGACAGCGTCTCCGACGTGGCGCGGGAGGCCATGGCGTGGGCGGTCTCCGAGGGCATCATCACCGGCTCGGGTGGCAAGCTCCTTCCGCAGGGCACCTGCACCCGCGCGGAGCTCGCCACCATGCTCATGCGGCTCTAGGGCTGGGGCGCG
>CAZCTE010000296.1:0-1698 GCA_964501395.1 uncultured Atopobium sp. | reverse complement strand
GCGCGCGTCTATAGTTGGCACAGGTGAGATTGACGCACGTGAGACACCGATTCGAGGAGGCCTGAGACCATGGACGTTCTGACGCTGATGAAGAAGCGCTACTCCTGCCGCGAGTTCGAGGACAGGCAGATCACCGACGAGCAGCTCCAGGCGGTGCTGGAGGCCGCGCGGCTGTCGCCTTCCGCACGCAACCTGCAGCCCACCCGCCTGTGCGTGGTCCAGAGCCCCGAGGGGCTCGCAAAGATCGACGAGTGCACACCATGCCGCTACGGCGCCCCCACGGTCATCATCGCAGCCTACGACCACGACGTCTCGAGCCACCCCGGTCCCGACCGCGGTCCCCAGACCTGCGACTTTGGCGACATCGACACCGCCATCGCGCTGACCTGCCTCGACGCAGCCGCGGCCGAGCAGGGCCTGGGCGCCTGCTGGGTGGGCGCGTTCGACCCGGGCCGCGTGCGCGAGCTGTTCAACGTCCCCGAGAGCTACCGCCTGGTTGAGCTCTTCATGCTGGGCTACCCCAAGGCCCAGCCGTCCGAGGCGCACGGGACGCGCCGTGCCCTGGACGAGATGGTCTGCCGGGAGAGCTTCTAGGCGGTTGTGGCCGTGCCGGCGCCGCTGCGCGCGCCGCGGATGCGAGAGGGGGCGGCGTGGGCAAGACGAGCTGGACGCTGCTCGCGGGCGACATCCCGGTTGAGGTGGAGCGGAAGGACGTCCGACGGCTCAACCTGCGCGTTCGCCCGGACGGCACGGCGCACATGAGCGTCCCCCGACGCGTGACCCGCGCGGAGGTCCAGCGCTTCCTCGACGAGCACGAGGCCTGGCTGCGCGCCCACACGTCACGCAGGAAGAGGCGGGCGGAGGCTGCGAACGACGGACTCGTCCCGCTCTGGGGTCGCCTCGTCTCGCTGCCGGAGGGCACCACCGCCGACGACCTCTACCGCGCCGAGCTCGAGCGTCGCCTGCCCGAGGCCGCAGCTCGCGCGGAGGCGGCCGTGGGCGCGCACGCCACGGGCTGGCAGCTGCGCGCCATGACAAGTCGCTGGGGCTCGTGCACCCCGCGCACCGGCCGGATTCGCGTGAACGTGCGCCTGGCAGCCTACCCGCCCACCTGCCTGGACTACGTGCTCGCCCACGAGCTCACGCACCTGCTCGAGCCCAGCCACAACGCGCGGTTCCACGAGCTTCTCGCCCGCGCGTACCCCAACGAGAAGGGCGCCCGGGCGCTGCTGCGCCAGGACGCCCGCCGCGTTGCGGAGTCGTCGTCGGAGGCTGAGGTGGCCGGCACCTAGGACTTTGCGTCCTCGCCCGCCTGGACGGCGGCGACCATCTGCTCGAACATGCTCGCCGTCTGCGTGAAGTCGCTCGGCAGCACCACCGTGGAAGACTTGCCCGACTTGGCAAAGTCGCTCATCATCTCGGTCCACTGCGTGAACATGAAGAGCTGGTTGGCCTCGGCGTTGCCCACGCCGGTCTCCTGGATGGTCTCGAGCGACTCCTTGATGCCGGCCGCGATGGCCTTGCGCTGGTTTGCGATGCCCTCGCCGGCCTTCTCCATGGCCTCAGCCTCGGCCTGGGCCTCGGTCACGCGGCGGATGCGGTCCGCCTCGGCCAGGTCCTGCGCGGCCGCCTTGGTGCGCTGGGCCGCGTTGATCTGGTTCATGGAGTCCTCGACCTCGGCGGGCAGCGCGATCTTGG
>CAZCTE010000295.1:0-1698 GCA_964501395.1 uncultured Atopobium sp. | reverse complement strand
GTAGTCCCTCGCAGCGATGATACCGCCGCAGGGATGAGCGCGCGACGGCACGCAGACCCTCGTGCGAGGGGTGCGCCTCCATGCGCCACCACAGGTCGAGCGGGGTGTCCGCCACGCGCGCAATCGCGCGCTCGTCGGAACCTACGCCCCAAGGGTGTCGAACGGAATCACCAGCACGCCGTCAGAGCGCACCCGGGCTACGCCGCCGATTCCCACAACAACCGCCTTCATGACTGGCGGGCGCTCGCCACGGGCAACCATCTTCCTCTCGAGCGCACACACGTTAGCCGCACCCTCGTCTTCCTGCCCGGACCCCAGCTTGATCTCCACCGGAGCCCATGATCCGTCTCTTCCTTGAATGATGCAGTCGACCTCGAGATTGGAGTCATCGCGATAGTGCATCACCTCGGCACCGAGCGCGCGGGCATACACGCGCAGATCATGCTCCACGACCGACTCGAACAAGAAGCCGAGAGTCTTGAGATCCGCCAGCAACGTGTCAGGCGTGGCACCCATGGCTGCAGCAGCGAGTGACACATCACAAAGGTGGTGCTTGGCGGTCGACCTGATCCTGAGGGGCGACCGAAGAGCAGGGGCCCACGCCGGGATGTCGTCAACGAGAAAGACCTTGCACAGCGCCGTTAGATAGCTCGCCACCGTGCTTTCCGATACCGTCGGGCGCGCGCCCGGGAACTCGCCTGCCGTGTCGGCAACGATGGTCTTCCTGCTCGCCAGCGTCGACTCATTTCTCGCAAGAGAGCGGAGAAGCCTGCGTACCTTGGCTGGGTCGCGCGTCACCCCATCCACCTGGCTGAGGTCCTCCTCGGCGACAGCATCGAGATACGAGCGCGCAATAAGCTGCGCCTGTCGTACGGACAGGCCGACCGCCGCGGGCCATCCCCCTCGGCAGACGACCTCTGCCACGCCGCCGAGTGTAAGCTTCGACGCCCCTCGAGGCTTGCCACCCGACATGACGTCCGCGAGCGAGGTGGTTCCGCTGGACAGCCCTAGCTCTGACTGTGTCATCGTGTCCATGCGCAGCCGTCCAATACGACCCGCGCCGCTGTGCACCGGCCTGTCGCCCTCTCGCGGCGTCGCCGATCCGGTCAGCAGAAACTGACCGGGTCTGCCTGATGCCTGATCGCAGGCGTACCGAACAGCGTCCCACGTTGCCGGAACCTCCTGCCACTCGTCAATCAGACGAGGCCGCGCGCCGTCGAGCGCCGCAGAGACGTCAAGCTCTGCCAGTCTCTTGTTCTGGTAGCCGTTCGCAGGGTCGGCGATTCTCAGCTCAGAAGCGGCCTGACGCGCGGCGCTTGTTGTCTTGCCGCACCATTTGGGACCCTCCACGAGCACCGCCCCGAACGTCTCAAGGTACTCTGAGAGCTGTGTATCGCTCACCCGGCTGATATATGTCATCTCACACCCCCGAACATGGCAATCTACCAGCATATTACTGCTTTTTCGGATGTTCTATTACGTGATTTTCAAGTAGTATATTACGTGAAAATCACGTAATAGAGCGCTCATGAAAACTGCCGTGTCATCAAGACGCCGTACTCAGGCCAGTTTTCCCTGCTCATGTTGAGCGTATGGTCACACTTCGCCGCCATTGACGCATCGTGTGTCACGACCACGAGCGTCTTTCTCGCCACCTGAGAGCTCGCGCACGACGGCCTTCACTCAGGGCTCTGTCCC
>CAZCTE010000294.1:0-1715 GCA_964501395.1 uncultured Atopobium sp. | reverse complement strand
AGCACGACATCATCCACCGCGACATCAAGCCGCAGAACATCATGGTGCAGCCCGACGGCAACATCAAGGTGATGGACTTTGGCATCGCGCGGGCCAAGAACAGCCACCTCACGCAGGACAACTCCGTGCTCGGGACGGCGCACTACGTCTCCCCCGAGCAGACCCAGGGCAAGGAGCTCGGCCCCACCACCGACATCTACTCGCTCGGCATCGTCATGTACGAGTCCGCCACCGGGCAGGTGCCCTTCCAGGGCGACGACGCCATCACCGTGGCGCTCAAGCAGGTCAACGAGCAGCCCGTGCCCCCCAGCCAGCTCAACCCCAAGGTCGACCCGGCGCTTGAGTCCATCATCCTCAAGTGCATGCAGAAGAACCCCAACGACCGCTTCCAGACGGCCGACGAGCTCTACCAGACCCTGCGCGACTACCTCTCCGGACGCCTCCAGACCGTGAACAACGCCACGGCGCTGCTTGCCACCAGCAAGATCGAGAGCGGCACGGGCGTCCGACCCGTCACGGGCGCCACGGCCGCCCTCCCCCAGGTGGACGGCACCCGCACGCGTCCGCAGAGCGCGACGGAGCAGGCCGCCGAGAGGGAGGAGGAGAGCAGGAAGAAGCGCCGCAACAAGATCATCATCGCCGTGGTGGCGGCCGTGGCCGTGGTCGGCCTCGTGGCGTTTGGGCTCTACTCGTGCATATCGTCGGCAACGGCGCAGAAGGCCGTTCCCAACCTCATTGGCATGACGCAGGAAGACGCCGTGGCGACCATCGAGGAGGAGGGCTTCGAGGTGGGCACCATAGAGACCGCCTACAGCGACAGCCCCGAGGGCGAGGTCATAGACCAGTCGCCCACCGCCGACAGCATGAGGTCCGAGGGCACCAAGATCAGCCTCGTGGTCTCCAGGGGAGAGGAGCCGGTCTCCCAGGTCGAAGTGCCCAATCTGACAAACTGCTCGCCCGAGGACGCGGAGGCCCTGCTCGCTGAGTACGGGCTCGTTGGCGAGCGGGGCGATGACGAGGAGAGCGACGACGTGGACGAGGGCCTGGTGTGCAGCCAGGACATCGCGGCCGGCGAGACCGTTGACGCCGGGACCACCGTTGTCTACCACGTGTCCAGCGGCACTGCCACGGTAACCGTGCCCGATGTTGAGGGCATGACGCAGAGCACCGCGCGCACCACCCTTGAGGACAGCGGATTTGAGGTCGAGATTGACACCGAGTACTCCGACACCATCGACGAGGGTCGCGTCACCCGCACGAACCCCTCCGCGGGATCGTCAATCGCCAAGGGCTCCACGGTGACAATCTACGTCTCGCGCGGACCCGAGACCACGTATGTCACCGTCCCCAACGTCACCGACATGACCTACTCGGAGGCTAGGTCCACCCTTCAGAACTTGGGGCTCTCGGTTGCGCTCGCCTCCGGTTCGTCGGCAAGCGGCATCGTAAGCTATCAGTCGGTGAGCGCCGGGACCAGTGTTACCGAGGGCACCACAATCACGCTGACCACGCAGTCCTCGAGCTCAAGCGGGAACGCCAGCGGGACAGCCGGCAACGGGTCAAGCGGCGGTGACACGTCGGGCGGCAGTGATAGCACCTCCAACTCGGGCGACATCGAGGACGACGAATCCTAGCGCCGCGAGAGGGCTTCATAGGCAGCTGTCATGCGGCGGGCCCGCGCGAGACGCAACCTCGCGCGGGCCCGTTCTTTGTTG
>CAZCTE010000293.1:0-1727 GCA_964501395.1 uncultured Atopobium sp. | reverse complement strand
CGCGCGATCGTCGACGGCGTGACCTACACCTCTGAGCTCGCATCGCTGCGGCCGGCGTAAGCAGCGGCGCCCAACGCCATGCGCTCGGCCCGAGCTACGCGGCCTTCCCCTGTACGGAAGTACACGTCTCGCCACCCTACCGCCCGCACGGCCGTACCTGCCGAAGCCCTGCTCGCGAGAAAGCCGGGCAAGCACCTTATCGGCCCCACCCCAGAAAGAAGTCGCGCGCACCGACGATGCGAATACCGGCGATGTCGGTCTCGTATGAGCCCTGCCGTACCACGACGATCTTCTCGTAGGCGTCTCGTATCGACCTCAGGGGAGCCACTTCCCGCTCGCGGGTTTGCTCGGAGTACATCTCATCGGTTACCTGGACGTAAAGAACCCTCCCGTCCCTTGTTGCCACGAAGTCGATCTCCTTCTCGTAGAGCTTGCCCACATGCACCTGCCAGCCCTCGTGCAGCAGCTGGAGATACACGGCGTTCTCGAAGGCTCTCCCCATATCGGACCTCCGGTAGCCGCCCAAGTACGACCTGAACCCAAGGTCAACGAGGTACTCCTTGGACTGGGTCGACAGGAGCCTCTTTCCGTGGAGGTCGTACCGCCTCGCCGGATAGAAGAGATACGCCTCCTCGAGCGCCTGCATATAGGACAGCACGGTCTTGTTGGTCGTGGGCGCCCCCGCAGAGGTTAGGGCGTTCGCGATACGAGCGGGGACCGACGGGTTGCCCACGTTGTCGGCGAGATAGTCAACGATGCGACGGAGCAGGCCGGGGTCGGTCACCTTGCTCCGCGAAAACGCACGCTCGCGGTTTATAACGTCTCGCACCACGACCGCGTCATATACCCCCGACATGTAGGCGGAGTGCGCGGCCTGGTCGGTCTCCATCGATGCGATTGCGGGCATTCCTCCGTACACGAGGTAGCGGGCAAAAAGGTCGTCGAACGTAACGGGTGCACCGTCCCCGGCAATCGCGACGGATGATTCCCTGGCGAACGAGACACCGCAGAAGTCACAGTACTCGGCAAAGGCGAGCGGGAGCATCTTGGTCTCGACGTAGCGACCGGAGAGATACGTGGACAGCTCGCTTGAAAGCAGGTAGGCGTTCGAGCCGGTGAGATAGATGTCGCAGTCGAAGTCGACGCGCACGGCGTTCACGGCGTTCTCCCAGCCCTTGACCCTCTGGGGCTCGTCGATGAAGACGTAGGTCCTGGCGGTCGCCGACAGGCGATCGCGGACATAGGCATACAGCTCTTTGGGCGTCTTGACCTCGTGCGCCATGCTCTCGAGGTTGATGGAGACGAACTGCGCCCCCTCCCTCTCGGCGGATAGCCGCTCCCGCACCAGCTCAAGCAGGCTCGACTTCCCGCACCGCCGGACCCCCGTGACAACCTTGATAAGCTCAGAGTCTCGGAAGAGCAGCACCTTGTCCACGTAGCTCTCTCTGTTAATCAGCGGATGGTCTCGCATCTCACTCCCAGAATTCAAAACTATTTTGTGTTTTGGGAGTATAGCAGGTCAGTGTGGTCAATTACGCGTTGCGATGACGAGGGGGTCGGCTGCCGCGCAGGACGCGTAAGCGCCCAAGCTTCCCTCCCGCGCAAGCTCCCGGTTCTGGCGACGAAAAAGGCGCCGGTCCCGTGATGGGAACCGGCGCCGTAAGCGCGTGCACTGGGGAATGGGGCGAGCCCTAGTCCTCGCTCTCGCTCTCCTGGCGGACAACCTG
>CAZCTE010000292.1:0-1730 GCA_964501395.1 uncultured Atopobium sp. | reverse complement strand
GCGCCGCCCGCCCCTAGAACGTCACGTTCCCAAACTCGGAGAGCCGCACGTCCGGGTTGTGCTCGATCGCCCAGTCGAGGTTCCACTGGCTCGTGAAGAGCAGCAGCTTGCCGCCGCGCATGTCCTCCACCACCAGCGTCTCGCGCGTGAGGTTGAGCGAGCGGACGTCCACCTCGCCGTCGTCCTCCACGATCCAGCGGATCAGGCTGTACGGCAGCGGCGAGCGGCGCACCTCCACGTGATACTCGGAGCGCAGGCGCTGCTCGAGCACCTCGAACTGCAGCACGCCCACGGCGCCCGCGATGACGCGCTCCATGCCCGAGCCCACCTCGCGGAAGATCTGGATGGCGCCCTCCTGCGCGAGCTCCTCCATGCCCTTGACGAACTGCTTGCGCTTGAGGGTGTCCACCTGCTCGATGCGCGCGAAGTGCTCCGGCGCGAAGGTGGGGATGCCCGCGTAGCGCACGTGGGCGCCCACGCTGCAGAGGGTGTCGCCGATGGAGAAGATGCCGGGGTCGAAGAGGCCCACGATGTCGCCTGCGTAGGCCTCGTCCACGGTGGCCCGGTCGTCGGCCATCATCGCCGTGCCCGTGGCCAGCTTGATCTTGCGCCCGCCCTGCTCGTGCCAGGCGTCCATGCCGCGCCGGAACGTGCCCGAGCAGATGCGCAGGAAGGCGATGCGGTCGCGGTGGTTCTTGTCCATGTTGGCCTGGATCTTGAAGACAAAGCCCGAGAAGCCCTCCTCGGCGGGGTCCACCGGCTCGCCCGTGAGCGCGTTGACGTGCGGGGCGGGCGCGGGCGCCAGGCGCAGGAAGTCGCGCAGGAAGGGCTCCACGCCGAAGTTGGTGAGCGCCGAGCCAAAGAAGACCGGGCTCAGCTTGCCCGTGCGCACGGCCTCGAGGTCGAACTCGTGGTCCGCCCCGTCGAGCAGCTCGATGTCGTCCATGAGGGCGCGGTGGTTCTCCTCGCCTATGAGCTCGTCGAGGGCCGGGTCGCCCAGCTCCGCCTCGATCTCGTTCACGCGCTTGGTGGCGTTGGCCCGGCCGTCCCCCTCGAAGGCCAGCACGTGGCGGCTCGCGCGGTCGAAGACGCCGCGGAAGGTGCGGCCGGAGCCGATGGGCCAGTTCATGGGGTAGGTGCCTATGCCCAGCACCGTCTCGATCTCCTCGGTGAGGTCAAAGGGGTCGCGCGTGTCGTGGTCGAGCTTGTTCACAAAGGTGAAGATGGGGATGCCGCGCAGGGCGCACACCTTGAAGAGCTTGACCGTCTGGGCCTCCACGCCCTTGGCGCCGTCGATCACCATGACGGCGGCGTCGGCGGCCATGAGGGTTCGGTAGGTGTCCTCGGAGAAGTCCTGGTGGCCGGGGGTGTCCAGGATGTTCACGCAGCAGCCGTCGTAGGTGAACTGCAGGACGGAGGACGTGACGGAGATGCCGCGCTGCTTCTCGATGTCCATCCAGTCAGAGACCGCGTGCTTGGCGCTGGCCTTGCCCTTGACCGAGCCGGCGGACTGAATGGTGCCGGTGTAGAGCAGCAGCTTCTCGGTGAGGGTGGTCTTGCCCGCGTCCGGGTGCGAGATGATGGCAAAGGTGCGGCGCGACGAGATCTTCTCGGCAAGGCTTTGTGGCATGGGACTTCTTTCTGCGTGCTGGGACGTGCGGTGGTTGCTCGGCCGAGGGCCTCGGCCCAGCTATTGTAGCGAGAAGCGCGTTGGGCGCGGCGGCCCTGCG
>CAZCTE010000291.1:0-1745 GCA_964501395.1 uncultured Atopobium sp. | reverse complement strand
AAGATGACGCCGAGGTTGTTCCAGTGCCGGTCGTGATTGGCGATGACGTAGTCGCACACGAACATCTTGGTGAGCTGCCGCTCGGCGTCCGCGATTCCAAGGGCGGGGTAGCGTTCCCGCAGGTGCATCCACGGCGAGACGTGCCCCGGGCGCTTGCTGCTGCTTATGATGTCCCAAGCCGGGACCAGGCACTCGTTGCGCCCCACCATGTCGGGGCAGACGGAGTACAGACGCCGGCCACGCTCCTCGAGGGCATAGGGGACAAAGTCGCCGGGCTCGAGAAGCCGCTCGTACAGCCTGGTGGCAATGAGCTCGTTGACCGGCTCCTGGTCGAGCGGGGCCGAGCCCGCCTTGACGAGGACCGGCTTGCCGTCGCGCAGCTCCCACGCCTTTCTCAGGTTGCCGCCGAGCGAGCTGTTGGGGTCCCTGCTGCTCGCACCCGCAAGCGCCCGCTCGGCGAAGGAGTCGTACGACCCCAGGGTGATAAGGCCGAGCGTGGCGTCAAAGCCGTTGTCGAAAAAGTTGACGTCCTCCCAGGACAGCGGGTCGGCGGCGTCGCGGAGCCAGAACTGGTCGGACAGCGACAGACCCAATGAGGCGTCGAGCAGGTCCAGGGGATCCAGCCCATCGAGATCGTCCTTGAGGGCGTCGTAGCCGTCGCGGGTGACCGGGATGGCACGCCCGTGCCACCAGCGCGTGAGGCTGCGCTTGGTCACCGCGCCGGAACCGTCGCGCGCGCCGAGGGGGACCAGGCGCTCGTTCGCGATCTCATCGACCTTGGTGAAGACGTGCAGCTCGGGGTCGTAGTGCGCACGCAGAGCGACGGCGTTCTGACAGCACAGCTCCACCGTCCGCATTTGTCCTCCTCACGCGCGCCCGCGAGCCGCCTGGCTCTCGCCAAAGGATACCATTCGAGGGGCAGACGCCGATTCGGCTAAGCCCCATCATCACATGTGAATCCTCACCTCACCCGGTGACACGGGCACACCGAACAGAGAAGGACATCCAGGCCGACAAAAACGGGGACGGAGGCCGCAGCCCCCGTCCCCGTGTCAGAGAACGTCGATGTGAGCGGAACCCGGAGCCCTACTCCTTGTCCCTCTCGACCCTCCGCATGATGGCCTTGTAGATCTCCACGAGGGGGATGATCAGGAACGCCAGTCCCAGGGCCGCGGCGAGCGCGACGCCGGGGAGCTCCATGAAGCCGAAGAGCTCGGCCAGGGCGGGAACCTCAACCACGATCACGGTGAGGAACAGCGCCAGCGCCGCGGCGCCCCAGAGCCACATGTTCTGCTTCTTCATGGAGAACAGCGACGCGCGGCGGCTGCGCATGTTGAAGCAGTGGAAGATCTCCACCATGGAGAGCGTGATGAAGGCCATGGTCACGCCCTCGTCGTCGGCGGTGCCGGCAATCATGTCGGCGATGTTGATGTAGCCCATATCAAGGTAGACGCCCACGAAGAACGAGGCCAGGACCAGCAGCGTGATCACGATGCCCTGGAAGATGATGTCGGCGCCCATGCCGCCCGCGAACACGCCGTCAGAGGCCTTGCGCGGCTTGCGCTGCATGATGTCGCCCTCGGCCTCCTCCATGCCGAGCGCCAGCGCGGGGAAGCAGTCGGTGATGAGGTTGATCCAGAGCAGCTGGACGGGCTGGAAGATGGTGAAGCCAATGAGCGTGGCGATAAAGACCGAGAAGACCTCGGCGATGTTGGCGGAGAGCAGGAACTGGATGACCTTGCGGA
>CAZCTE010000290.1:0-1753 GCA_964501395.1 uncultured Atopobium sp. | reverse complement strand
ACTACACCCAGAACAGCATCTCGTTGTAGCTCGGCACCGGCCAGTAGTCGGAGCCGCAGACCTTCTCCATACCGTCGACGGCGGCGCGCAGGGTCTCCATGGCGGGAATCACCGTGTCGCGGTAGCCGTCGCACTGGGCCTGCGGGTCCTCGAGGGCCTGGGTCTCGGCGTTCACGCGCTCGAGCTCGTCGGTGGCGGCCACGATCGCGCTCATGCCGTCGGTCACCGTCTTCACGAGGCCCTTCTCCACCGGGGCCTCGATGCCGATCTCGGCCTTGGTGGCCACCGAGGAGGCAAGGTCGCCGGAGAACTCGGACAGCGCCGGCAGGTACATGCTGCGCGCCATGTAGACCATGGTGTTGGACTCGATGTTGAGCAGCTTGGCGTACTGCTCGGCCTTGGAGACGTAGCGCGCGTGGATCTCGGCGGAGTTGAGCACGTGGTACTTCTCGTAGAAGGCGATGTTCTCGTCCTTGATCATGCAGGGCAGCGCGTCCGGGGTGGACTTGAGGTTGGGCAGCCCGCGGCGCTCGGCCTCGGCCTCCCACTCCTCGGAGTAGCCGTTGCCCTCGAAGATCACGCGCTTGTGGTCGCGCAGGGTGTGGCGCACCCAGCGCAGGGCGACGGTGGTGAACTCCTCCTCGGGCACGCCCTCGAGCTTGGCGGCAAAGCGGTCGCACTGCTCGGCCACGGCCGTGTTGAGCACGAGGTTGGGGTCGGAGAGGTTCTGCTGGCTGCCGCACATGCGGAACTCGAACTTGTTGCCGGTGAAGGCGAAGGGCGAGGTGCGGTTGCGGTCGGTGTTGTCGCGCAGGACGCTCGGCAGCGTGGGGACGCCCAGGTCCATGCGCTGCTCGCCGTGCTCCTCGGGCTCCTCCTTGTTGATGAGGGCCTCCACGATGGCGTCGAGCTCGTCGCCCAGGAAGACGGAGATGATCGCGGGCGGCGCCTCGTTGGCGCCCAGACGGTGGTCGTTGCCGGCCGAGGCCACGGACATGCGGAGCAGGTCGGCGTGCTCGTCGACGGCGGCCACGAGGGCGGCGAGGAAGACGAGGAACTGCAGGTTCTCGCTCGGCTTCTCACCGGGCTCGAGCAGGTTCTTGCCGTCGGCGCAGATGGACCAGTTGTTGTGCTTGCCGGAGCCGTTCACGTACTCGAAGGGCTTCTCGTGCTCGAGGCAGGCCAGGCCGTGGCGCGTGGCCATGAGGCGCAGCTTCTCCATGGTGAGGAGGTTGTCGTCAACGGCGAGCGAGCCCTGCTCGAAGATGGGGGCGAGCTCGTGCTGGGACGGGGCCACCTCGTTGTGCTTGGTCTTGGCCGGCACGCCGAGCTTCCAGAGCTCGTCGTCGACCTCCTTCATGAAGTCGTTGACCGTGGGGCGGATGGCGCCGAAGTAGTGCTCCTCGAGCTCCTGGCCCTTGGCGGGCTCGCAGCCGAAGAGCGTGCGGCCGGTGAGGACGAGGTCGGGGCGCCTCTCGTAGTCCTCCTCCTTGATGATGAAGTACTCCTGCTCCGGGCCGATGGTGGTGAAGACGCGGCGGGGCTCGCTGCCGAAGAGCTTGAGCACGCGCTTGGCCTGCTTCTCGAGGGCGACCTGCGAGCGCAGCAGCGGGGTCTTCTTGTCGAGCGCCTCACCGGTGTAGGAGACGAAGGCGGTGGGGATGCAGAGGACCTCGTCCTTGATGAAGGCCGGGCTCGTGGGGTCCCAGGCGGTGTAGCCGCGGGCCTCGAAGGTGGCGCGCAGGCCGCCGGA
>CAZCTE010000289.1:0-1760 GCA_964501395.1 uncultured Atopobium sp. | reverse complement strand
CATAACTTCACCTGGCAGTATGCCTACAACATCGAGGCGGCTCGGGCTTGGGTGCTCGCTCAGCAACAATAGAGGGAGATGATGGCGATGACGAAGGGGAGCGCGAAGGCGCTCCCCTTCGTCCCTTGCGGGGTGCCTTACAGGGGGTTCTCCGAGTGCTGGCTGAGCAGCTGACGGTAGGGGAGGAAGCTGGTGAGCGAGGTGACGGCCTCCGAATGCTCGCGGTCACGCTTGAGATAGACGCTTACGCTTGTGGTCGCGGTGGGGCTGATGTCGCGAATCACAACCGAGGAGTCGGCAAGCGAACTCGTGGGCTTTCTCATGAGGAGCGAGATGCCGATACCGTGGCCCACGAGGGAGATGATGTTCTCGGCGCGCGTGCCCGTGAAGGTGACGCGCGGGGAGAAGCCCGCCTGCTCGCAGCAGTTCTGGGCGAGGCGGTACACGAACGACCCTTCCGGCAGGAGCAGGAAGTTCTCGTCTGCCAGTCGGAAGAGCTCGATGGGGACCTCGAGGCGGGCGAGCGGGTGCGCTGAGGGCAGAACGGCTATCAGGCTGTCGTTGGTGAAGGGGGCCTTCTTGAACTCGGGCTCGCTCTCGCCCCCGTCGCGGATGAAGGCAAGGTCGATTTCCTCGCGCAGGAGTCTGCGCTTGAGCTCGTCGCCTTCCGCCTCGATGACCTCGAGGGCGTAGGAGGGGTTCGCCTCCTGGAACTCCGCTAGGGCGTCGGTGATGCCATAGGGGGCCATGATGGGGATCGATCCCACGGTGATGGTCCTGAGCGGGCTGTCGATGGTGTCGGCGAGGGCGGCGCGGCAGTGGTGCTGGAGCGCGGTGATCTTCTGCGCGTAGGGGAGGAGGATTCGACCCTGCTCGGTGAGCGTGACCTCGCGCTTGGTGCGGTCAATCAGGGTGCAGTTCAGCTCCCGCTCCATGGCCATGATGTGTTTGGAGAGCGTCGACTGCGACATGAAGAGGAGGTCGGCAGCCTCGAGGAACGTGCGGCACTGCGCCAGGATGGCAAACTCGCCAAAGCGGTATATGTCCACGGACACCTCCTCGCATAGCACGTAGCTGCGCTCATCTATGATACGGCGGAGTCGGGCTCTCGGTCGAACCCGTCCCGTGCCAACACCGTGTTTACCAGTTGCGCCCGTTAGTTTTCTCGTTGTGCCCGCGCCCGGGACGCGCAATACTATACGGGCTGTCTTTCTCGGTACGTGCCGTCTGACTCGGCCCGTCCTCACGCCGTTCTCACCCCGCCCTTCTCGTCCGGAGGTACACCGCATGTCGATGAAGTTCAAGCGCCTTCTGCCCATCCCCAGGGACATCCGCGCGGAGATGCCGCTCTCGGATGAGATGATCGCCCGCAAGGAGGCCTTCGACGCCAGCGTCGCCAACGTCCTCTCCGGCCGCGACAACCGCCTGCTGCTGATCATCGGCCCCTGCTCGGCCGACCGCGAGGACTCCGTGCTCGACTACGCCTGCCGCCTGGCGCGCCTGGCCGAGACGGTGCGCGACCGCGTCGTGATCGTCCCGCGCGTCTACACCAACAAGCCGCGCACCAAGGGCACCGGCTACAAGGGCCTGCTCCACAACCCCAACCCCGAGGCGGCCGACGACCTGCTCGAGGGCGTCAAGGCCATCCGTCGCATGCACCTGCGCGTGGTGGAGGAGACGGGTCTCTTCACCGCGGACGAGATGCTCTACCCCACCAACTACCAGTACCTCATCGACGTGCTCGCCTACATCGCGGTGGG
>CAZCTE010000288.1:0-1771 GCA_964501395.1 uncultured Atopobium sp. | reverse complement strand
CTACCCCGCCAGCCCCACGGTCTCCAGCAGCTCGAGCGACCTCTCGCGCGCCTGGTACCTCCCCATGCCCTTGAGCGAGGCTATGTACTCCATGAAGTCGAGCGCGGTGAACTCCGGGTAGTAGCCGAAGTCCTGCGGCAGGTATCCCAAATGCGCCCGGTAGGCGTCGGCGAGCCGTGCGATGGGGACGCCGTCGTAGCGCACCTCGCCTGAGGTCGGCCGCAGCACGTCGCAGATCATCCGCATGAGCGTGGTCTTGCCGGCCCCGTTTGCGCCGAGAAGCCCGTACACGCCGGGCGTGAGCCTCGCGCTCACGCGGTCGACGGCGATCTTGGGGCCAAACTTGCGGGTGAGCCGGTCGAGGGTCAGTTCCATCTCTCTCCCTTCCTTGGGGGCGTGTCGATGCGTATGGGATGCGCCCGGGCCCTGGGCGCGAGATTGGCGAGAGGGGTCTAGGGGGCCGCGGCCTGCGTCTGCGCCAGCTCGAAGGGCCGCGCGGCGTACCTGAGCCAGAGTGCCGCCTCGTACGCGCACCAGAGCGCCGAGAGCGCTGCGGCGACGTACCAGAAGCCCTCTGAGCAGGCCTGGAGCGCGCCCGGGGCCATGCTGTGCAGCACCGCGCACGCGGCGTGCACGGCAAGCGCCCAGGCCGTGGCCGCGGCGAGGGAGTCTGTGCTGGAGGTCCTTCTCGCCACGAGGAGGCCCCCCGCACAGGAGACGAAGTACGGGGCTGCCGCATGGGCCACGAGCAGCCGGAACGGCTGAGCGGCCGAGCAGGCGAGCGCGCAGGCGAGCAGCGTCAGCGCCGACGCGCAGCCGAGGATTGCCAGCCGCGCGCAGGCAACGGCGTGCGCGTTGAAGGCACAGGCGCCCTCGAGCTCCATCATGTGGTGGCCCCTGTCGGAGACGAGCCCCACAAGCAGCGCGCACGAAAGCACGAGCCCGGTCAGGCTCATGACGAGCAGCTCGCTCGTGGAGTCGGCGGCCCCGCCGGAGACGAGCGCCGCGCACGCGTGGCAGGCCGCGAGCGCGAGCCAGCAGCCCGGCCGTACAAAGCGCACCTGCACGGCGAGAAACGCGAGCGCGCTCGGACGGGGGGCGCGGGCGCGACGTGCCTCGGCGGCGCAGAGGGCGGCCAGGCGGGAGACGTCGTCTGGGCGTGGTGGCGGCGGGGCGCCGTAGTGGGCGCGTAGGCGGGCCTCGAGCGCGGCGCGTTCTTCTCGTCTCATCGTGTGCTCCCTTCCTGAGAGGTGACCCCTAGCTCGACGCGCAGAGCGTCGAGCGCAGAGCGGACCTTCCTACCGGCGGAGAAACGGCTCACCCCGAGCACGCGGGCCACCTCGCCGACGCGCAGCCCCTGACCGAAGCGCAACTCGAGGACCTCCCGGTCCGCCGGGGGAAGGCGCTCCAACGCCAGCGCCAGATCGAGGTCTGCGGCGTCCGGGCCGGGCTCGTTCGCTGGCAGTCCGTCCGGCAGCTCCCCTGCGTCGCGCGCGTGGGTGCGCGCGAGGTCCACGCAGACGCTGCGCGCGATGGTGATGAGGTAGGCGAGCGGCTTCCCGCGCTCGCGGTAGGCGCTCGCGCGCCGGACGAAGCGCAGGAACGTCTCCTGACAGGCGTCGGCAGCCTCCTCTGACGAGGCCGTATGGCGCCTGCAGTAGCCGAGCACGTCCGTATAGTGCTCGGCCACGATCCGCTCTATGCGCTCTTCGGATGTCCCCACGCGCTCACCTCCTCACCCTCTATAACGATTCGAGGCGCGATTGTGAGC
>CAZCTE010000287.1:0-1774 GCA_964501395.1 uncultured Atopobium sp. | reverse complement strand
TACTCAGATGAATCGATCGCGGACACGAGCGTGACCTTTGAGGACGGCAAAGCCATTGTCTCTCTTAAGGCTGGCCAAAGCGTCGCTATCTTTGGCCTTCCCGCTGGTACGAGCTATACCGTAAGCGAGGATACGTCTAACCTCGCAGGAACCTGTGAAGTAAGGGTCAACGGCGCGCGGGGCAATACAACCTCGGGCACAATCACAGAAGGTAAGACAGCGGAGGTCACCTTCGACAACCGCTTTAAAACGACGATCACGATTCCGGATGCGGATGAGCCCGACCCTGAGCCCGCCATCTCCATCGAGAAGACCGGCAGCGCCACGACCGCGGAGCCCGGCGACACGATTGACTACGTGCTGAGCGTGTCCCAGACGGTGGAGAATGCCACCGCAACCGGCGTTGTGGTCACGGACACGATTCCCGACGGCCTGATCTATGTCGAGGGCTCGGTCGTCGTTACGGTGAACGGTGAAGCCCTGGAGGGTGCCGCGTCGTACGACCCCGAGGGCGGCACTCTGACGGTCGTGATTGGCAACGTGACCTATGACGACGAGGTCGAGATTACCTACTCCGTCACGGTCGACGAGGGAACGGAGGGGCAGACGCTCACCAACGACGCCACGGTGACCTCCGACAACGCTGGCGAGGACCAGGACGAGTGGACCGTCACGGTGCCGGAAGCCGACAGGCCCCTCCCAACGGACGAGGGTGACGGGGATGGCGAGGTTATCGAGACCGCCGATCCCGTTGACGTCGAGACCGACGACTCCGGTGGTACCACGTCCTCCGGCAGCTCCGGCTCCGGTGGTTCTTCGAAGTCGAGCGAAGCCCTCCCCAAGACCGGCGAGGATGCCCTCATCGCCACCCCGCTTGCCCTGACGGGCGCGTGCATGGCCGGGCTTGGCATCGCTCTGCGGCGCAGGAGGAGCTGACCGCTCGGGCAAGGAGCCACAAGCAGAAGCCAGATGGCGGCACGGGATTGCACCCGTGCTGCCCTCGCTGCACTGCGAGCGCCAAGACGCTGCCTACCTCCCGTATCAGTCCCGCTTGTCTTATCAGCGCGCCTCTCGCCCACCCACGGTCCTTATCGTCCCTGCTCGCGCGCTTTCCTCAAGGTGAGTTCCTTACATCAAAGTAGGTACTTCACCCGCTTTCAGGCGTCTGGTATGTTCGGGGCAACGACAGGCACCGTCATACAAAGGAGGAGCCATGCAGCACATCAACAACGACGACTACGAGGAGATTCGCCGCGTTGTGCAGCTGTACGTGGACGGGTGCGCCAAGGGTGACGGCGGCCTCATGAGCCCCGCCTTCGCCGAGAGCGCCACCATCAACGGGAAGCCCATCAAGACGCTGTTTGACGACGTCACGGCGGCCGGCCCGACCGACTCCACCGGTCGCATCGACGTGCTCGAGGTCATTGGGAACGTGGCGGCGGTGCGCGTGATTCTCGCGAGCTACCACGGCGGCGACTACGTGGACTACCACGCGCTTCTCAAGGATGAGAACGGCTGGAAGATCATGGCGAAGGTGCTCACCGAGGCGTAAGAGCTTTCGACGCCCCGCCTCTGTCGGATGGGAAAGCAACACGAGTTACGAAGAGCGCCGTAGCGCCTTGACGGGCGTTGCGGCGCTCTTCGTCCAGCTGTTACTGCGCGTTGCTTGTGACAACGGCCTGGAGCGGGCCATACTGCTCCCAACCGAGGAAGGGGGCTGCCGCCATGCTGAGCGAGAACATCAAGACGATCAGGAAGTCGAAGGGGCTGTCTC
>CAZCTE010000286.1:0-1776 GCA_964501395.1 uncultured Atopobium sp. | reverse complement strand
GCGGCACGCCGCAGTCCATCGAGGACCGCCGGCGCGGCGTCTACTCCTACGAGGCCCTGCGCAGCCGCCTCACGCAGGGGCGCTTTGCGAGCGCCGGGCTCTCGGACATGCTGGCGCCCGTCATCCACCTGGAGCCCCTCACCTACGAGGAGCTGCTCGTGCTCATAGAGAAGCTGGCACAGATTCACGCCGGGTACTTCGGCTACGAGCGCACCCTCACGGAGGAGCAGCTCGTGAGCTTCCTGCAGGTGGAGTTTGGCCGGGTGGGCGCGGACACGCACCTCACACCGCGCGAGGTCATCCGCGACTTCATCGAGCTTCTGGACATCGTGTGCCAGAACCCCGGGACCAACGTGGACGCCCTGCTGCGCTCGGACGCGTTCGCCGGCGCCGTGGAGGCACCGGCCGTGGCCGCGGGAGCTTCCGACAAGGACGTGGACCCGGCGTACGCGGAGTTCACGATCTAGGCGAGGAGCGCGGTGACTGCCCCCTACGCACCAAGCGTGGCCGCCGGGATCACGAGCACGCCATCCTCCCGGCGATAGGCGAGCGCCCCCTTGCCCACCACCACGGCAAGAAAGAGCGGCTCGGCACCGCGCGCCGCCGGGTTGGCGAGCACCTTCCTCCGCAGGGAAAGCAGGCTCGCCGCGCCCTCGTCCGCCTTCGTTTCACTCAGCTTCACCTCAACGCCGGCCCAGCCGCCCCCGTACTCGATGACAGCGTCGACCTCGAGACCCTTGTCGTCACGGTAGTAGTGGACGGCGTTGCCGAGCCCCGGGTAGGTGGAGAGGAAGACCCTGAGGTCGCGCAGCACGAGGTTCTCGAAGAGCATGCCCAGGGTCTGGGTGTCTGTGAGCAGGCGCTGCGGCGTGGCACCGAGAAGTGCCGCCGCGAGCGAGGGGTCCACGAAGTATCGCTTGGGCTTCACGCGCACGCGCGCCTTGGAGCGCATGGGGGGCTCCCACCCGCTCAGGCCCTCGGTGAGGTACAGGCGCGAGAAGAGGTCGAGATAGGAGGCTATGGTGCCCTCGTCCGCCGGCCGGCCCATGTCGCGCGCGAGCGTCCGGTAGGTCACGGCCTGAGTCGTGTTGAGCGCGAGGGCGGTCATGAGAGCGCGCGCCGTCTCCGGCGACCTCCCCTCATCGATGATGTTGACGTCGAGTGCGGCGCCCACGTACTGGGCGGCGGTCTCCGCCGCCGCATCGTCATCCAGGCCGAGGTTGGCCGGCCACCCGCCGCGACAGCACCAGCGCGCCACCTCCTCCACAGAGGTGTCCCGCCTCGTGGGGGTGAGAGCCTCGCCCTCGAGCAGGGAGCGCAGGCTCACCTCGCCCGTTGAGTCCCCCGTCTCCTGAAGGGTCATGGGCCGCATGACCAGGCGCGCCGTGCGCCCCGCCCCCGAGTGGCGCACGCGGGGGCGGTCCTGGGCGCGCAACGCGGTAGATCCTGTGAGCAGGAGAAGTCCGCGTTCGTTGCCCGAGTCGTCGACGTGACGGCGGGCGGCGTCCCACACCTCGGGAACCTCCTGCCACTCGTCAACGAGGTGAGGCGTCTCGCCCATGAGGGCGAGGGCGGAATCAATCTCCGCGGCCTCGCGCTCCGCGGGCACGTCCAGCCTGGTGACGCTGCGCGCCCGGGAGAGCGCGGTCCAGGTCTTGCCGCACCACTTGGGTCCGCTGATCTCCACACATCCGAACGAGCGCAGCAGAGCGTCGAGCCGGCCCTCGATGAGGCGCGGCCTGTAGCCTGTTGGTGTGAGAGTTTTGTCGGTTGCCA
>CAZCTE010000285.1:0-1800 GCA_964501395.1 uncultured Atopobium sp. | reverse complement strand
CGGGAGCGCATACTCTCCGGCTATGCGGGCCCCGGCCGACGCTCGTGATAGGATGGTCGGTAAGCGCCCGGCCGCTCGCCGAGCTGCCTGAGACGTACGGAGTTCGTCCGAGGGGAGGTCGCGGGATGGCACGTCTGAACCCACGGGTGCTCGAGTGGGCTGTGCGCCGGAGCGGCCTCGACGACGAGCAGGTCATCAAGGCCTTTCCCAAGTACCCCGGCTGGCTCGACGGCTCCTGGAAGCCGACCGTCAAGCAGCTTCGAGACTTCGCCGCGAAGACGCACGTGAGCGTGAGCGAGCTCTTCGCGGACGAGGTACCGGATTATGCGCTTCAGATCGCCGACTTTCGCACGGTCGACCACGCGCCCGCGCACGAGCCGAGCCCCGAGCTGTTCGACACGGTCGACGCGATGCTGGGCAGGCAGGGCTGGATGAGGGACTACTTCCTCCACGAGGGGTATGCCCCCGTTGACTTCGTGGGGTCCTATCAAGGCGCGCCGCTCAGCGACGAGGTCAGGGACCGGATGGTCGAGGACCTGCGCTCCCTTCTCAGTCTCGAGGAGGGCTGGGCGGCCTCCTGCAGGACCGTCGCCGACGCCCTCAGAACGCTCAAGGATCGCGTGGAGGCGGCGGGCATCTCCGTGGTCATCAACGGTGTCGTGAACGACAACACGCACCGCACGCTCGACGTCTCCGAGTTCCGGGGCTTCGCCCTCTCCGACAGCGTCGCTCCCCTGGTCTTTGTCAACGGTCGCGACGCCAAGAGCGCACAGATATTCACGCTCGTCCACGAGCTCTGCCACCTGGCCCTCTTCCAGACCGGCGTGAGCAGCGCATCAGATGACGGAGATGCCGGCCTTGCCCCAGAACGCCCCAACAGCCCCGCGGAGCGCTTCTGCAACTCCGTCGCGGCGGATTTTCTCGTCCCCACGAGCGTGCTGATGGCCCATTGGGAGGAAGACGGCCCCGATCAGTACGCCAAGGTCCGGACCGTCGCCCGGGCCTGCAAGGTCAACTTCCTCGTTGTCGCCCGCAAGGCGCGGGACCTCGGACTTATGGCCGACGATGGGTACGCCGCTCTCTGCCGACGCTACAGGGACGAGAAGCCCGCGGAGCCCAAGGCCGGCGCGGGGGGAGGAGACTACTTCCGCAGCAAGCAGTACAAGCTGGGCTCCGTGTTCTCCGATGCCGTCCGCACCGCCGTCCACTCCGACTACCTGAGCTACCGGGACGCCTACGACCTCACGGGAATGAGCGCGCCCGCCTTCAGCCGCTACTTCGACGAGGTGGCATGACGTGGAGCGCTACCTGCTTGACTCGAACATCTTCATCACGAGCGAGCAGCACATTCCGCGGGACATCTTCGAGGGCTTTTGGCGCGAGCTTGGCGTCACGCTCGTGTCAGGTACGGCGATTCTCCATCAAACCGTTCTTGACGAGCTGAAACGTCATAAAGACCCCCTCGTGGAGTGGATCGAGGGCCTTCCGGGCGTGCCGGTGATGCCAACGACCGAGGGAACGCTCGAGAAGTACCTCGAGGTGTGCGCCTGGGCGGACGGCCAGGGTTACGTTCCGCAGGCCCTCCGCGAGTTCAAGGCCGAGACGCGCGCGGACGCCTGGCTGTGCGCGGAGGCGCTGAACTCGGACCTGACGCTCGTGACGTACGAGGTCCCGTCCAGCAGCCTCAACAAGGTCAAGATCCCCAACGTGTGCAGGGGCCTGAGCATCCGCTACATCTCCGGTTTCGACTTCATGCGTGCGCAGGGCTTCCGGTTCTAGAGGACGGCGAGCGGACCAGGG
>CAZCTE010000284.1:0-1811 GCA_964501395.1 uncultured Atopobium sp. | reverse complement strand
GGGAGCCGCGCCCGGGCGCTACTTCACGCCGTACTGCTCGTAGTAGGCCTCGATCGCGGCCTTGAGCTCGGGCGTGATCACGGTGCCGTCAAGCGCCTCCACGACCTCGGCCATGGTCACGATGCTCGCCACGGGGAAGCCGTACCTCCCCTGGATCTCCTGCTGGGCGGTGACCGTGCCTCCCTTGCCCACCTCCATGCGGTTGAGGCTCACGATGAGCCCCTTGACCTCCACGTTTGCGGCGCCCGTCACCTTGGGGTAGGTCTCGTCGATGGACTTGCCCGAGGTGGTCACGTCCTCGATCATGACCACGCGGTCACCGTCGGCGAGCGGGGCGCCCAGGAAGCCGCCCTTGTCGGCGCCGTGGTCCTTCTCCTCCTTGCGGTCGGAGCAGTAGCGGACCTCCTTGCCGTAGAGCTCGTGCAGGGCCATGGCGCAGGTCACGGCCAGGGGGATGCCCTTGTAGGCCGGTCCAAAGAGGACGTCAAAGTCCAGGCCAAAGGTGTCGTTGATGGCGTGGGCGTAGTACTCGCCCAGGCGCTTGAGCTGCGAGCCGGTGACATAGGCGCCCGCGTTCATGAAGAAGGGCGACCTCCGGCCGCTCTTGAGCGTGAAGTCCCCGAACTTGAGGACGCCGGACTCCACCATGAAGTCGATGAACTCGCGCTTGTAGGCCTCCATGCCGCCCCTTCCGTTGGATTCTGATCGCTTGGCCTGTGATGGGCCCACCTGATTCTAGCCGCTCGCCGGCGCCTGCGCGCCCAGCAGCCACGTTGCCGCGGGCACCTGGCGTATGACGCCGCCCTCGGTCTCGTAGGTCCGCGCCTCGCCCTGCCCCACGACGATGAGCCCCTCCTCCGCGTGCTCCGACTCGCGCAGCGCCTCCTCGAGGGCACGCAAACTGGTCACCTCAGATGGCCAGTTGGGGCCAAAACTGGCAACATAAGGTGACCAGTTGCGTGCTGGGTGCCGCGTGCTGCCATCGCTCCGCCTCATGCTCCCTCGTCCTTCTCGCGCCCGTTGCGTTAGAGTTGCACTGGCAAACACCTGCGAGAAGAACCCCGGAGGGCAACCCGTGGAACGCACCCACATCTCTCAGCTCTTCGCGGACGCGGACGAGCTCGGCGGCACCACCGTCACGGTGGCCGGCTGGGTCCGCTCGGTCCGCGACATGAAGAACTTCGGCTTCGTCATGCTCAACGACGGCTCCTGCTTCAAGGACCTGCAGGTCGTCATGAACCGCGAGAGGCTCGCCACCTACGACGAGATCGCCGCCACCGGCGTGGGCTCGGCGCTTGTGGTCACGGGCACGCTCGTGCTCACCCCGGAGCGCCCGCAGCCCTTTGAGCTCCAGGCGCAGGAGATCCGCGTGGAGGGCGCCTCCGCCCCGGACTACCCCATGCAGAAGAAGCGCCAGACCCGCGAGTTTCTCCGCACCCAGCAGCACCTGCGCAGTCGCACCAACCTCTTCCGCGCCGTCTTCCGCGTGCGCTCCGTGGCGGCCTACGCCATCCACGCCTTCTTCCAGGAGCGCGGCTTCGTCTACGTGAACACCCCCATCATCACCACCTCGGACGCCGAGGGCGCGGGCGAGATGTTCCGCGTGACCACGCTCGACGTGGAGAACCCGCCGCGCACCGAGGGCGGCCAGGTTGACTGGAGCCAGGACTTCTTCGGCCACGCCGCCAACCTCACGGTGTCCGGCCAGCTCCAGGCCGAGAACTTCGCGCTCTCCTTCGGCGACGTCTACACCTTTGGCCCCACGTTCCGCGCCGAGAACTCCAACACCCAGCGCCACGCCGCCGAGTTCT
>CAZCTE010000283.1:0-1811 GCA_964501395.1 uncultured Atopobium sp. | reverse complement strand
TGGACTCGGCGTCGATCTCGATGCCGAACTCGTCCTCGCAGGCCATGACGGCCTCGACGGTGGCCAGGCTGTCCAGGCCCACCTCGGCGAGCGTGGTCTCGGCGGTGAGCTCGACGTCGTCGAGGCCGCCCTGCTCGCGGACGATGGCGCACACGCGGTCGAAGGTGCTCTGATCTGCCATGGTGTTTCTCTCCTTTATCTCCGTGCGCCCGTTTGGGCGCGCCGATTGACTGTGTTCGTGCCGCCCGCCCCGCCGGTTCCGGCGAAGCGGATCGCCTGCTCCCGTTGCGCGCGGGACGAGCCCGCACCGGGCGGGGCAGGTCGCCTAGCCCCAGCGGAGCAGGCACGCCCCCGTGTCCAGGCCTGCCCCAAAGCCCACGAGGGCGAGGAGCTGGCCCTTCTCGAGCCGGCCCGAGCGGGCCAGCCGATCGAGGGCGAGCGGGATGCAGGCGCTCGAGATGTTGCCCGTCTCCTCCAGGGCGCGCTCGACCTTGTCGTCGTCGATCCCCAGGCGGGAGACGGCCGAGCTGAGAATCCTCTCGTTGGCCTGGTGGAAGATGAAGTGGTCTATGTCGCCGGGGGCCACGCCCGCCTCGTCGCAGAGCGCGCTCACCGAGGAGCATATGGTGCTCACGCCAAACTTGAAGACGCGGCGCCCCTCCATGGTGAGGACGCTTGCCGGGCGCTCCGTGCGGTCGAAGGGCGAGCTGCCGCCCACGCCGGGCACGCGCAGGGTCTCGACGGAGGGGTCGGTCTCCAGGCGCAGGGCGAGAAGCCCCTCGCCGCCGCCCAGGACCGCAGCCGCGGCGCCGTCGCCGAACAGGACGCAGGTGGCGCGGTCCTCCCAGTCCATGAGGCGGGACATCTTCTCCGCGGCCACCACGAGCACGCGCTCGGCGCGGCCCCGCGCGAGGTAGCCGTCGGCCACGTCGAGGGCGAAGACGAAGCCCGCGCAGGCGGCCGAGACGTCAAAGGCCGGGCACGTGGCGCCCAGCCGCTCCGCCACGGCGCAGGCCTCGGCGGGCATGAGGTGGTCCCCGCTCGTGGTCGAGCAGATGATGAGGTCAAGCTGGCCGGGCGTGACGCCCGCGGCCTCGAGGGCGCGGCGGCTCGCCTCGACCGCGAGGTCGTCGAGGGTCTCCTCGGTGCAGACGCGACGGCTCTTGATGCCGGTGCGGGTGTAGATCCACTCGTCGGAGGTGTCGAGGAACTCGGACAGGTCGTCGTTGGTCACCGAGCGCTCCGGGAGCGCCGAGCCGGTGCCCAGTATGCGAAAGCCCATCTCGCCTCCTGTCGTTCTACTCGTCCAATTGTTAACGAGTCAACATCTCTTTGGTAGGCTAGTCAATCGGCTGATGCCGTGGGACGGTATTCTTTTGCCGATGCTATTTTGCCACGAGACCTCCACACACATAACGCTGTATGTTGAGTCCTCGACCAGCGGTCAGCGGGTCAGTTTTGCCATGAGACCTCCACGGTGGGCGCCGGCGCTCGGGCCCTCCCCGCAGGCGGCGCGTCCGCGTCGCCCAAAGTGGCCCCATACGGCGAGGGCGCCGGCCCCGCACGGGACCGGCGCCGAAATCCTGTCACTCAGGCCAAGGCGCGGCGCTAGGCGGCGTCTTCGTCCCCGCGCTGGACGTAGCGCCTCACGGCCAGGGCGCTGAGCCCCACCAGCGCGATGCCCGCCGCGGCATCGGCCGCGTACATCGCGACCCTCCACGTCTCGATCTCGGAGCTCGGGTCGCCGCTCTCGTACCGCCAGCTGTTGGCTGCCGTGTAGAGGATGTTGTGCGACGCGCGGCGCATCTGGA
>CAZCTE010000282.1:0-1815 GCA_964501395.1 uncultured Atopobium sp. | reverse complement strand
ACCGCAGCGACTCCTCGCACGTCCGCCGCGTGGCCGAGCCCAACCCCGCCTACCGCCTCGTCGAGCGCGGCGCGATTCTCAACTGGTGGGACATCACCGAGGTCGAGGGCATGTGCTCGCTCAACTCGAGCCTGCGCGACGTCATCACCGCGGCGGGCAACGAGCTCGCGGCGGAGCTTCTGCAGGTCGTCATGGGTCCCATGGCGACGCCCGAGAGCGTTCAGGGGCTCATGGGCCCCATCGGCAGCATGAGCGTCATCAGGATCTTCAACCTCGCTGGCGGCATGATGGGCGTCAAGACCGGCAAGGAGGAGCTGCTCGAGCTCAACGCCCGCCTCAACGAGCTCGCGCTGCCCGCGAAGTAGGGCTGCTCGCCGAGTGGGGCCGCCCCGCCGAGAAGGACGCCCCGACAGCACTGACGCCACGCCCGTCCGGGTCCGCGCCACAGCGGCGCGCCCGGGCGGGCTTCCTGTGTCTTGACCCTACGTGCGGCCCGTGCCGCCGTCTTCTTGCCGAAAACACACTTGTCTGTTTCGGTATTCCCTGCTAGCTTAAGGCCAGTTCGAGTGCGACTCCTTGCGAGGCATGATCGGGCGGCAATCCTTGGAAGAGCAGATGCTCTGGCGAGCTTCTGCGATGGGGGCGTTGTCTGCAGGAAGGTCGCACGTGAAGGTCATCAAGCGCATCAACAACAACACCGTGCTGTGCCTCGACTCTCGCAACCGAGAGGTCGTCGCGTTTGGCAAGGGCATCGCGTTCGCCGTCTCCAAGGGGTCGGACGAGCTGCCGCTCCCCGCGATCGAGCGCACCTTCTACAACGTGGACGAGCACTACGTCGCCCTGCTCGAGGAGCTCAGGCCCGAGATTCTCGCCCTTGCGGCCGACATCGTAGAGGCCACGGCCCCCAAGCTCTCCTACGAGCTCAGCCCCAACGCCGCGTTCGCGCTCGCCGACCACATCTCCTTCGCGCTCCAGCGCCACCGCCAGGGCATTGTCGTGCGCATGCCCCTCTCCTACGACGTCGCCCACATGTACCCCGTCGAATACCAGGCGGGTGTCCGCGCGCTCGAGGCCATAGACCATGACCTCCACGTCGCCCTTCCGCGCGACGAGATCGCCGGGATCTCGCTCTGCCTGGTCAGCGCCGCGCTCGCTCCGGCACCCGCGGCGGCAGACGCCGCCCATGCCGAGGACGATACCCTGATTGACGCCATCACCAGGATGATTGAAAGGAGGTATGGCACCGCAGTCGACCGCGACGGATTCGAGTTCGCGCGCTTTGCGACGCACATGCACTACCTGCTCGACCGCATCCGCGCAGGCGGGGAGCCCCTTTCCGGGGACGCCGCGCTCTACGAGAGCGCCCGCGCACTCGACGAGCAGGCGGCGGCATGCGTCGACGAGATCTGCGAGCTGCTGCAGGGGCATCTCTCCTGCACGTTCTCGGACAACGAGAAGCTCTATCTCATCCTGCACGTGAGCCGCGTCGCGCATCGACCGTGATGATGGCGGCCGCGCCGGGTCACGCCCGGGCGGCACTCGCGCTCAACGCGCCCCGGCCTGAGGCTGCGGCCAGGCGGCAGGCAGCCGGGCGACGGGCATCGGCCACGCGTGGCGCCCGCCACGCAGAAACGTAGGGAGGACGATATGCCCGACAACAGAAGGATCGCAGAGGACGTGCTCGAAGCCGTCGGAGGCAAGGACAACGTGACGAGCGTCGTGCACTGCATGACGCGCCTGCGCTTCACCCTCAAGGACGGCGGCATCCCCGACGCCAAGCAGATCAAGAAGATTGACGGCGTCATCGGCGCCCAG
>CAZCTE010000281.1:0-1817 GCA_964501395.1 uncultured Atopobium sp. | reverse complement strand
GAAGCCGCCGGGGATCATGACGATCTGGCTCTCGCGGATGCGTCGCGCGAGCTCGTGGGTGCTCTCGGCCACGGCCTGGGGCGTGAGGTTGTTGATCACAAAGACGTCCGCCGTGGCGCCCGCGCGCTCGAAGGCGTGCGCGGTGTCGTACTCGCAGTTGGTGCCCGGGAAGACGGGGATGACCACCCGCGGGCGCGCGACGTGGACGGCCGGTGCGGGACGGCTCTTGCCGGAGGCGGCGAGGTCGAAGGAGACGGGCTCGACCTTATTACCCTCCGCGCGGTACGGGAAGACGGACTCGATGGCGCCCTCCCAGGCCTCCTGGAGCTCGGAGAGGTCAATCCGCTCACCCTCGGCCACGAGCTCGTAGGCGGCGGTGATGGTGCCAAAGAGGCAGCAGGTCACGCCCTCGGGGGCCGCCGGCAGCTCGGCATCGTCGGCCAGCTCCACGATAAAGCTGCCGTAGGACGGGCAGAAGAGGGCGTTTGAGGTAAAGGCGGGCTCGAGCTCGAGGCCCAGGCGGTTGCCCACGCACATCTTGAACGCGGCCTCGGCCGCGCCGCCGTAGCCGGGGGTAGAGACGGCGAGCGCCCCGCCCCGCCCGACAAGTTCCTCCACGTAGGAGAAGGCGTCGAGCAGGGTCTGCGCCCGGGGGGTGAGGCCGTCCTCGGCGTAGTCGGGCACGACGGCGAGCACGCGGTGCCCGGCGCCCTTGAACTCGGGCGAGGTCACGCGGTCCACGGTGCCCAGGCCCGTGGCAAAGGACACCAGGGTGGGCGGGACGTCGAGGTCCTCGAAGCTGCCGGACATGGAGTCCTTGCCGCCGATGGAGCCTATGCCCAGGTCCACCTGGGCCATGAGCGCGCCGAGAAGCGCGGCCACGGGCTTGCCCCAGCGGCGCGGGTCCTCGCGCAGGCGCTCGAAGTACTCCTGGAAGGTGAGGTAGAGCTTCTCGTGCTCGAAGCCGGCCGCCACCATGCGGCTTACGGACTCGACCACGGAGAGGTAGGCGCCCGTGTAGCAGTTGGCGCTCATGAGGTAGGGGTTGAAGCCCCAGGCCATGCCGGAGCAGGTGGTGGTCTCGCCGTCAACGGGGAGCTTGGCGACCATGGCCATGCTCGGCGTGAGCTGGGTGCGCCCGCCGAAGGGCATGAGCACCGTGGCGGCGCCGATGGTGGAGTCAAAGCGCTCGGAGAGGCCCTTGTTGGAGGCCACGTTGAGGTCGGTCACGAGCGCGTGCATCTTCTCGGCGAGGGTCGCGCCCTCCCAGGTGCGGGAGTACTCCTCGGGCTGGGTCACGCGCGCGGAGGCGGTCTTGGGGGCGCCGTTGGAGGCGAGGAACTCGCGGCTCACGTCCACGATGGTCTCGCCGCGCCAGCTCATGCGCAGGCGGGGCTCCTCGGTGACGGTGGCCACGACGGTGGCCTCGAGGTTCTCCTCGTGGGCGTAGCGCAGGAACTCGTCCACGTCCTCGGGCGCGAGGGCCACGGCCATGCGCTCCTGGCTCTCGGAGATGGCGAGCTCGGTGCCGTCGAGGCCCTCGTACTTCTTGGGCACGAGGTCGAGGTTGATGTCCAGGCCGTCGGCCAGCTCGCCTATGGCAACGCTCACGCCGCCCGCGCCAAAGTCGTTGCAGCGCTTGATGAGCCGGCAGGCGTCCTCGCGGCGGAAGAGGCGCTGGAGCTTGCGCTCGATGGGCGCGTTGCCCTTCTGGACCTCGGCGCCGTCCTGGGCGAGGGACTCGACGTTGTGGGCCTTGGACGAGCCGGTGGCGCCGCCGATGCCGTCGCGGCCGGTGCGCCCGCCGAGCAGCACGA
>CAZCTE010000280.1:0-1846 GCA_964501395.1 uncultured Atopobium sp. | reverse complement strand
ACGAGGTTGTTGGGGATGCCCTTGGGGTCCTCGCCCATGAGGCCCGAGGGGTGCGCGCCGATGGGGTTGAAGTAGCGCAGCAGCACCACGTTCCACGCGGGGTCGGCCGTGTGGAGGTCCGTGAGGATCTGCTCGATCATCCACTTGGTCCAGCCGTAGGGGTTGGTGGCCGGCTTCTTGGGGCTCTCCTCGGTGAGCGGGAGGCTGTCCGGGTCGCCGTAGACGGTGGCGGAGCTCGAGAAGATGATGGACGTGCAGCCGTGCTCGCGCATGACGTCTACGAGCGTGAGCGTGGTGCCGATGTTGTTGGCGTAGTACTCGATGGGCTTGGAGACCGACTCGCCCACGGCCTTGTAGCCGGCGAAGTGGATCACGCGGTCAACGTGGTGGGCGTCGAAGATCTTTGAGAGCGCGGCGCGGTCGCTGACGTTGGCCTCGTAGAAGGTCAGACGCGCGGCGGCCTCGTCGCCCACGATGGCGCGGATGCGGTCGCAGACCTTTGGCGAGGCGTTGGAGAGGTCGTCGACGATGACCACCTGGTAGCCGCCCTGGAGCAGCTCGACCACCGTGTGGCTGCCGATGAAGCCGGCGCCGCCGGTGACGAGCACGCAGGTGTCCGCGGGTGCGATCTTCTCGCTCATGAGCGTCCTTTCATGGGGGCGGGTGCCGAGTCGGTGCCCGGGCGGGCGTCAGGCTGGAGCCCGGGCGGGTGCCGGGCCGGTGCGTGTGCGGCATCAAGTATACGACCCCCGGGGCGTCCGGCGTGGGGTCGTGCGCGGAGGCGGGCGTAGGGCCTTCTGAGGCCGTCTGCGACCCTCCGAGGCGGGGCCGCACCCCCTGCGCCCCCACGGGCCGATTGTCGGCCATGGCCCGGGCGCGCGGGTCTAAACTTGGACGTGCTGTGAGTTCTGGCCGGCGGCGGCCGGCCCCGCGAGACAGGAGACCCCATGGCAGAGGACGCCAAGCAGTACGCGCTGGACAAGCACGAGGAGTGGCAGGGCAAGATCGAGGTGATCAGCCGCGCGCCCATCACCACGCCCGAGGAGCTTGCCGTGGCCTACACGCCGGGCGTCGCCGAGCCCTGCCTCAAGATCCACGAGAACGTGGACGACTCCTACACGTACACCCGCCGCGGCAACCTCGTGGCCGTGGTGACCGACGGCTCCGCCGTGCTGGGCCTGGGCAACATTGGCCCCGAGGCGGGCATGCCCGTCATGGAGGGCAAGTGCGCCCTGTTCAAGACCTTTGCCGACGTGGACGCGTTCCCCATCTGCGTGCGCTCCAACGACGTTGACGAGATCGTGCGCACCGTCCAGCTCATCGCCGGCAGCTTTGGCGGCATCAACCTCGAGGACATCTCCGCGCCGCGCTGCTTTGAGATCGAGCGCCGCCTCAAGGCGGTCTGCGACATCCCCGTCTTCCACGACGACCAGCACGGCACCGCCGTGGTGACCTGCGCCGCCCTCATCAACGCCTGCAAGCTCACCGGGCGCGACCTCGCGGACGTGCGCGTGGTCTTCTCCGGCGCGGGCGCGGCGGGAATCTCCATTGCCAAGCTCATGCAGCGCATGGGCGTGAAGGACGTCATCATCTGCGACCGCAAGGGTGCCATCTACGCGGGCCGCGAGGGCCTCAACCCCGAGAAGGAGGAGATCGCCACCTGGACCAACCAGGAGGGCGTGAAGGGCAGCCTCGCCGACGCGGTCAAGGGTGCCGATGTCTTCGTGGGCGTCTCCGCCCCGGGCGTGCTCACCCAGGACATGGTGCGCTCCATGGCGGCCGACCCCATCGTCTTCGCCTGCGCCAACCCCGTGCCGGAGATCATGCCGGACGAGGCGCTTGCCGC
>CAZCTE010000279.1:0-1887 GCA_964501395.1 uncultured Atopobium sp. | reverse complement strand
GGGGGCATGGAAGGGGTCAAGGTTGCCAGTTTCGAGCACGAGGGGGACGTGCGCGAGGTGTTTGTGGGTGCTGAGGGTGACGAGGTCGTAATTCGTGAGGAGCTCTCGGGCCCCTCTGCTCAGATTGCGTTTGGCGAGAAAAACAACGTTCGGGCGGCGCGCCTTTCGTCGCGGGCCGTTTCCGAGGTCATGGCCGAGATCGGGTTTGCCGGCTCGGAGGGAGCTCTCTGGGACTACCTGGCGGACGAGCGCCGCGACCTCACGGACTTCGTTGACCTCTGCCAGGAGCGGGGGATACCCTGCGAGGTCACGTTCGGCGGCGGGGGCGGCCAGGGGGACGGGGTCTCGGCGTGAGGCGCCCTGGCGGTCGGCGCGGGGGCTCCCGTCCTGGCGCGCCGCATGAAAAAAGAGGGCTTCCGAAGAAGCCCTCCCTCTTGTGCGTGGTGCGGCGTATAGGATTCGAACCTATGACGCCCTGATTCGTAGTCAGGTCCTCTATCCAGCTGAGGTAACGCCGCGTGCAGTTGGATATACTGGCACGTCCAGCCTTGCTCGTCAAGCGAGAATCGGAAATATGTTGGAGATGTGCGGAGCGCCGATTTCCAAGCCGATATGTGCGGAGGCCCGCCTCGGCGCGCTGCCCGCGCCGAGGCGTCGGAGGAGGTGATGGCGTCGATACGAGGAAGAGGGTGCGCCTACTACGGGGTCGCCTACGAAAACGACCCGCTCCGCGGGGTGCGGGGCGGGTCGGAACGTTCTGGCGGAGAGCTGGGGATTCGAACCCCAGATAGGATTTGCATCCTATACTCGCTTAGCAGGCGAGCACCTTCGGCCTCTCGGTCAGCTCTCCGTATGAGGTGCTAGAGCATCATACCCCACCGCGTCGCGGCTCACAACTTCAACTCAAGAGGCGATTCAGAAATTCTTCGTCCACCACGATGTCATCGCGGTGCGCGGCGATCGCCTCCCAGGAGAAGTTGCCAACGAGGTCCCCCGGCGTGGCTCGGCAGCCTGGCGGGACGAGGCCCGCGGCCGCTGCGAGCGCTCCCACGATTGCGGAGGGGGCGACGCCGCGCTCCCTGAGCGCGCCGAGGTCGAGGTCGCGGTTGCGCTTGGCAAGGCGCCGCCCGTCGGGCGCAACCAGCAGGGGTACGTGCCCATACGTGGGCGGCTCCCAGCCGAGCAGGCGCGCCAGGTAGGTCTGTCGGGCGCAGGAGGGAAGGAGGTCACGACCCCGCACCACCTGGGTCACGCCCATGAGCGCGTCGTCTACGACCACCGCAAGCTGGTAGGCGACCACGCCGTCGCTCCGGCGCACGAGAAAGTCGCCGCAGTCTCGGGCGAGCACCTCGCGCTGTGGCCCGTACGCCAGGTCTGAGAACTCGATCGTTCCGGCGGGGTCGTCCTCGTCCGGGGTGCGCAGCCTAAGTGCCGGGTCCCGTTCTCGGGAGCGCAGCGCCACCTCTTGGGCGGAGAGCCCGCGGCACGTCCCCGGGTATACGAGGGCGCCGTCCGAGGCGTGCGGCGCGGTTGCCGCGCGCAGGTCTGCACGGGTGCAGAAGCAGGGGTAGAGGAGGCCGCGCTCGGAGAGGCTCTCCAGCGCGGCGGCATACACTTCACCCCGCTCGCTCTGGTAGCAGGGGCCCTCGTCCCAGGTGAGCCCGAGCCACTCGAGGTCGCGCATGAGGGTGTCGGCCACCCCCGGGTGCTGAGCGCGCGGGTCAAGGTCCTCGATGCGCAGGACCACGGACCCGCCCTCCGCGCGCGCCGAGAGCCAGGCCACGAGCGCGGCGAAGACGTTCCCCAGGTGCATGCGCCCCGATGGCGTTGGTGCAAACCGCCCGCGCACTAGAACTCCCGCTCGTACACGTAGATGTGGAACTCGTC
>CAZCTE010000278.1:0-1903 GCA_964501395.1 uncultured Atopobium sp. | reverse complement strand
CGATAGAACCTGGATTCCGGAGGTAGATACGCATGAGCGAACGTGATCCAGAGGCAGAAGAAACAGCCAGGGCCAAGGCGCTCCACAAGCAGCTCTGGGGAAGCTTCCTGCGCGACAACAAGGCCCTCTTCATCGGCAACGTGGCCCTCAGCATTCCGCGGGCGCTGCTCAACCTGCTGGGCTCCGTCGCCATGGGCTATGCAATTGATGCCATTTCGGGCCAGGGCGGGGCCGTCCTCATGGGAGTCGTTTTCCTGGCCCTCCTCGTGGTGGTCGTCGAGATTTGCATCTACCTGATCGACCTGAAAATCTTCCCCAGCTTCATACGGCGAGCCGTGCAGCGCTATCGCAACGAGATATTCGACACCCTGCTCAAGAAGGACATCGGGGCCATCGACCGCGAGGGGTCGAGCCGGTACCTCTCCGCACTCACCAATGACGTCGCCTCCATAGAGACGGAGTACCTGCAGCGGGTCTTCAACCTGGTTCGCGACATCGTGCTCCTCGCGAGCACCCTCGTCCTCATGCTGTCCCTCAACCTCATGCTGACGCTTTTCGCGGTGGTGCTCGGCGGGATCCCCTTCGTGACGGGCATCGCAACAGGCGGGAAGCTCGCAAAGAGCGAGCGGGCCGTATCGGACGAGAACGGGCGCTTCGTGGCCCTGGTGACGGACCTGCTCTCCGGCTTCTCCCTCATCAAGGGCTTCCGGGCCGAGCAACGCTTCGAGACTCGCTTTGAGGAAGGCAACCGCGAGCTGGAGGACGCCAAGTACCGCAAGCTCCGCGTCTCCAAGCTCATCCAAATGCTGGGGCAGCTCTCCAACGAGGTCGCCCAGATTGGCGTGCTGCTCGCCGCGGTCGTCCTCGCGTCGAGGGACGCCAGTCTCACCGCCGGCACCGTCGTCGTATTCATGCAGTCAATGAACTACATCTTCCTCCCCGTCCGGGAGATACCCGACATCCTGGCGGCGCGCCGGGCCGCGGACGAGCTGGTCGGGAAGGTGGCCGCGGCGCTCGTGGAGTCCCCCGAGGAGGACGGCGGCGTCGAGCTTGCGCCGAGTCCCGAGCGCGGGCTCTCCGCCCGCGGCCTCACCTTCTCCTACGGCAACGACGAGCCGGTGCTGCGCAGCCTGGACGCCGAGTTTCCCGCGGGCGGGTGCTACGCCCTGGTGGGCGGCTCGGGCAGCGGCAAGTCGACCCTTCTCTCGCTGCTCATGGGAAAGACGCGCTCCTACACGGGGTCGCTCGCCTACGACGACACCGAGCTGCGCGACGCGAGCGCGGCCTCGCTCTACGACGCCGTCTCGCTCGTGAGCCAGGACGTCTTCATCTTCGACGGCAGCGTGCGAGAGAACATAACGATGTACGACAACGTGGACGACGAGACGCTCGCCCGCGTGGTGCGGCTCGCCGGGCTCTCCGAGCTCGTGGAGGAGCGCGGCCTGGACTATCAGTGCGGCGTCGGCGGCTCGGGGCTCTCCGGCGGCGAGCGCCAGCGCATAGCCATCGCGCGCAGCCTGCTGCGCGGCAGCGGCGTGCTGCTGCTCGACGAGGCCACCTCGGCCCTTGACCGGGCCACGGCCGACCAAGTGACCCGCTCGATCCTCGACCTTGGTGGCATCACGCGCATCATGGTCACGCACCGGCTCGACGCAAGCCTCCTCACGTGCTTCGACAAGGTCTTTGTCCTGCGTGACGGCCGCATCGCGGAGGCGGGAAGCTTCGAGGAGCTCATGGACAAGAGGGGCTACTTCCACGCCCTCTACACCATTGGGCAGTCCGAGGAGGACGAGGGCTAGGCCGCCGCGACAGCGTATGGCCCCCGAGTGCCGCGCCGCCTCCCGAGCAGGGGGGCGACACGGCGCTTCTCATGAGGTAGCCATAAGGGCGCATGGCGAAAGTG
>CAZCTE010000277.1:0-1908 GCA_964501395.1 uncultured Atopobium sp. | reverse complement strand
CGTACGCTGTTGCAGATTTGATCTCAGGAATGTCAACGCGCCTACCTGCGGTTTCTCAAATAACGCGGCGATATCAAGACTTCATCTGTGTACGTACCGTCGCGTAGTGTACGTACCGCAGTGCGTTCCGAGGGCGGGTCACGTCTGCGGCGTGAGAAAGCCCTCAGAAACGATGCGACGCCCCGGGGAGCGCGTCGTATGAATCGCACGTAGATACCCCAGCGTCCGCCTGCCGAGGCCGGCGTACGACGTATACTATTTTAGTTTGTCACCAACGATAGGAGACCGGATGAGCGCACTCACCAGCGGCAGCGAGAACCCCGTCGAGCTCTTTGGCCTGAGGCTCGCGCACGTGGGCCTCAACGAGGATACGCCCGAGGCCGCCGGTCGGACCACCGACGCCCTCTGCGCGCTTCTGGGCGTTCCCCGCTCGGGCGAGTCGGACGCGTCCGCGTTCGCCGGCACGGTCGTGGAGGTCATGAAGCACGACGGTCGCGGCGAGAAGGGCCACATCGGGCTGCACGTGGACGACGTGGACGCCGCGCGGGCCTGGTACGAGGCCCGGGGCGCGGAGTTCGACGAGGCCTCGCTCACGACCTGCCAGGACGGCTCCGGGCGAACCCGCCTCATCTACTTCAAGGAGCAGATCGCCGGGTTCGCGATTCATCTGACCATAGACGAGTAGGGCCGCGTGGGGGTCGCCGGACGGGACCCGCGCTCGCTAGGCGGGACCCGCGCTCGGCTGCGACGCGGGCCTCGCGCCGCAGCCCCCGCAAGGCCCGCCTGACCTCGTACCCCCCCACGTATCCACCCCGGGAGCACGCACGTGATAGCACTCGCAGACAAGATCGGCAAGTCCTTCGGCGGACGCGTCCTCTACACGGGCGCGACGCTGCAGCTCAACGCCCACGAGCGCTGGGCCCTCGTGGGCCCCAACGGCGCGGGCAAGACCACGCTCCTCAAGATCCTCATGGGGGAGGAGTCCCCCGACGAGGGCACGGTGAGCTTCGCGCGCGACGCCACGGTGGGCTACCTCGAGCAGGAGACCCACCTCGCGGGCGAGAAGAGCGCCCTTGCCGAGGTCGTGGACTCCGCCCACGAGGTCAAGGACGTGGAGCGCCAGGTGGCCGAGCTCGAGGCCGCCATCTCCGAGGCCGCCCCCGGCCCGGAGCTTGACGCCCTGCTCGAGCGCTACGGCCACGCCCAGGAGCGCTTCGAGCGCCTGGGCGGCTACGAGCTGGAGAGCCGCGCCCGCGCCATCCTGGCCGGCCTGGGCTTTCCCGTGGAGGACTTCGACAAGCCGGCCTGCGACTTCTCGGGCGGCTGGCAGATGCGCATCGCCCTCTCAAAGCTGCTGCTGCGCCACCCCGACCTGCTGCTTTTGGACGAGCCCACCAACCACCTCGACCTCGAGAGCGTCAAGTGGCTCGAGCAGTTCCTGGCGGGCTACGACGGCGCCGTGCTGCTCGTCTCGCACGACCGCGCCTTCATGGACGCCTGCGTCTCGCACGTGGCGGCGGTGGAGAACCGACGCATCACCACCTACACCGGCAACTACTCGAGCTACCTGCGCCAGCGCGAGGACAACCTCGAGCAGATGCGCGCCAAGCGCGCCGCCCAGGAGCGCGAGATCGCCCACATGCAGGTCTTCGTGGACAAGTTCCGCTACAAGCCCACCAAGGCCGCGCAGGCCCAGGAGCGCATGAAGAAGATCGAGCAGATCAAGAAGGAGCTTGTGATCCTGCCGGAGGGCACCAAGAAGGTGCACTTCTCGTTCCCCGAGCCGCCGCGCACGGGCGACGAGGTCATCAAGGTCGAGGGCGTGTCCAAGTCCTTTGGCGAGAACCACGTCTACTCCGGCGTGGACCTCACGCTCTACCGCGGCGACCACGTGGTGCTCGTGGGCCC
>CAZCTE010000276.1:0-1922 GCA_964501395.1 uncultured Atopobium sp. | reverse complement strand
GGACCGCAAGGGCGAGTACGCCAAGCTCTTCGAGGACCTGCGCCGCGAGGGCTTCTCGCGCGTGCGCATAGACGGCGAGGTCCGCGAGCTCGGCGACGAGGAGATCCGCCTGGAGAAGAAGAACCGCCACACCGTGGAGGTGGTGGTGGACCGCATCGTGGTGCGCGAGAACTCGCTCGGGCGCATCGCCGAGGCCGTTGAGCAGGCCACCAAGCTCGCGCAGGGCAAGGTGGGCTTCTGGCTCCTACCCGACCGCGACGACCCGGAGCGCCTCCCCGGCGAGCTCCTGCAGTACTCGCTCGCGCTGGCCTGCCCGGAGCACGGCCACTCGATGGACGACCTCCAGCCGCGCGACTTCTCTTTCAACGCGCCCTACGGCGCCTGCCCGGACTGCGACGGCTTGGGCTTCCGCAAGGTCGTGGACGCCGAGGCGCTCATCGAGGACCCCTCGCTCTCGGTGGCGGGCGGCGTCTTTGGCAGCCTCTTCGGCCACTCCAACTACTACCCCCAGGTGCTCGCCGCCGTGTGCCGCCACCTCGGCGCCTCCGACCAGACCCCCTGGCGCGACCTGCCCAAGAAGGTCCAGAAGGCGCTTCTCGACGGCCTGGGCGCCACCAAGGTGCGCGTGGACTACCACACGCGCGACGGCCGCGACACCCACTGGTTCACCACCTTCGCGGGCGTGCGCAAGATCCTCTTCGACAAGTACCAGGAGACCACGTCCGAGACCATGCGCACCCACCTGGAGAAGTACATCCGGGAGGTCCCCTGCACCACCTGCCACGGGGCGCGTCTCAAGCCCGAGATCCTGGCCGTCACGGTGGGCGAAAAGAACATCTGGGAGGTCTGCGAGCTCTCCTGCCGCGCGTGCCTGGCCTTCTTCGAGGGCCTGGAGCTCACGGAGCGTCAGAGCGTCATCGCGGGCCCCGTGGTGAAGGAGATCCTGGCGCGCCTGCGCTTCCTCGTGAACGTGGGCGTGGACTACCTCACGCTCAGCCGCGCCGCGGCCACGCTCTCCGGCGGCGAGGCCCAGCGCATCCGCCTGGCCACGCAGATCGGCGCGGGCCTCATGGGGGTGCTCTACATCCTGGACGAGCCCTCAATCGGCCTGCACCAGCGCGACAACGACCGCCTGATAGAGACCCTCAAGCGCCTGCGCGACCAGGGCAACACCGTCATCGTGGTGGAGCACGACGAGGACACCATCCGCGCCGCGGACTACGTGGTGGACATGGGCCCGGGCGCCGGCGAGCTGGGCGGGCGCGTGGTGGCGGCCGGCACGCCTGAGGAGATCGCCGCCTGTCCCGACTCCATCACCGGAGCCTACCTCACGGGCGCGCGGCAGATCCGCCTGCCCGAGAGGCGCCGCAACCCGCGCAAGGGTGCCATCAAGGTCACGGGCGCCTCGGCCAACAACCTCAAGAACGTCACGGCCAAGGTGGAGCTGGGGACCCTCACGGTGGTCACCGGCGTCTCGGGCTCGGGCAAGAGCTCGCTCGTCACGGACACCATAGCCCCCGCGCTCACCAATGCCGTGCACCACTCCAAGCGCCCCGTGGGGCCGTACAGGAAGCTCAAGGGCGTGGACCGCATCGACAAGGTCATCGACATCGACCAGTCGCCCATCGGGCGCACCCCGCGCTCCAACCCGGCCACCTACATCGGCCTCTGGGACGACCTGCGGGCCCTCTTTGCGTCGCTTCCCGAGAGCCGAGCGCGCGGCTACAGCCCCGGGCGCTTCTCGTTCAACGTGCCGGGCGGCCGCTGCGAGGCCTGCAAGGGCGACGGGCAGATCAAGATCGAGATGAACTTCCTGCCGGACGTCTACGTGCCCTGCGAGGTCTGCCACGGCAAGCGCTACAACCGCGAGACCCTCGAGGTGCTCTACCACGGCAGGTCCGTCTCGGACGTGCTGGACATGA
>CAZCTE010000275.1:0-1924 GCA_964501395.1 uncultured Atopobium sp. | reverse complement strand
CCGCCGCCCGCAAGGTCGTGTTTCTCGACGTGGACGGCACCATCATGACCTACGACAACGTGATTCCCGACTCCGCGCGCCGCGCCATCCGGACGGCGCGCGCGGCGGGCCACGCGGTGCTCATGTGCACCGGCCGCAGCACGGCCGAGAACCCGCCGGAGCTCACGTCCATCGGCTTCGACGGTATGATCGGCGGAAACGGGGCCTACGTCGAGGTGCGCGACCAGGTGGTGATGCACCAGCTCGTGAGCGCCGAGCAGTGCCGCCGCATCGTGGACTGGTGCCACGCGCGCGGGCTGGAGTTCTACCTCGAGAGCAACAACGGCCTCTTTGCGAGCGAGAGCTTCAACGAGGCGGCGCGCCCGGCGGTGCGGACCTACATGGGCCGCAAGGGCGCGGAGAACGCCGAGAGCCTCGAGCCGGCGGACGTGTTCCACGGGATCGTCTTCGGGGCCGAGCTCTACCGCGACGACGTCAACAAGGTGAGCTTCCTCCTCTCGAGCTACCAGGACTACCTGGACGCGGTCGAGGAGTTCTCGGACATGGTGGTGGGCACCTGGGGAGGCGCGGGCGAGACCGCGCTTTTCGGCGACCTGAGCCCGGCCGGCATCGACAAGGCGCGCGCGGTGCGCGTTGCCGTCGAGCACCTGGGGGCCAGCATGGACGACACCGTGGCCGTGGGCGACGCCAAGGTGGACATCCCCATGCTCGAGGCCTGCGCGGTGGGCGTTGCCATGGGCAGCGGGGGAGAGGAGGTTCGCGCGATTGCGGACTATGTGACTACGGCTGTCGATGATGACGGCCTTTGGAACGCATTCGCGCGCCTCGGGCTGGTGTGAGCGTGTAAAGTACGTTGGTGGCAGGGCGGACGCTTGGGCCGCGCGGGTGCCGCGCTCACGCGTTGTCACGCGCGCGGGCAAGATGGCTGCCCGGCAGGCGGAAGCACGCGCGCAAGCCAGCCGCCCGCGACACCTCAGGCTTTGGACAAGGAGTGATGGAAATGGGACTGTTCGACATGTTCAAGAAGAAGGCCGACGCGCCCGCGAAGCCGGCCGTGCCCGACTCGGTTGAGGCCTCCGTCGCAGCGGACGCGCTGTGCGCCCCCGTCAGCGGTCGCGTGGTCAAGATGGCCGACGTCCCCGATCCCGTGTTCAGCGGTGAGGTCCTGGGCAAGGGCTGCGCCATCTGGCCTGACGAGGAGGTCGTGTACGCCCCCATCTCCGGCACCGTGAGCGTGACCATGGGACATGCGGTGGGCATCACCAGCGACGACGGCATCGAGGTGCTCGTGCACGTGGGCGTGGACACCGTGGACATGAACGGCAAGGGCTTCACCGGCTACGTGCAGCAGGGCGACACGGTCAAGGCCGGCCAGCCCGTCCTCAAGATGACCAAGGCCGACATCGCCGAGGCCGGCCACCCCGACTGCGTGGTGCTCGCGGTGTCCAACACCGCCGACTTCGCCGACGTGGAGCTCACGGCCGAGGCCGAGTCCACCGTCTCAGCAGGCGCCGCGGTCGTGAAGGTGACGCGCGCGTAGGGACGAGACAAGCGGGTTCGGAGGCGGGCGGCAGGCGCGGTCTTGTCGCCCGCCTCTTTCGCCTGGCGTCGGGCACGGTGCAGGTGTCGCCTCGCCGGCAGCGCGGTTGGCAGCGAGAGGGGAGACGGGGGCAGACATGATCGAGTTCGCGCACGTGATCCAGGACAGGCTGGGGTTCCACGCCCGCCCGGTTGCCCAGGTGGCCGCGGCGGTGCGCGCCCACGAGAGCTCGGTGCAGCTGACCTGCAGGGGCCGTGTGGCCGCTGGCGACGACCTCATGGCGCTCATGGGGCTCGACGCCAACCGGGGCGACGAGCTGACCGTCCGCATTGAGGGCCCCGACGAGGACGCCGCCGCAGCCGCGCTGATGGACGTGCTGCCGTA
>CAZCTE010000274.1:0-1937 GCA_964501395.1 uncultured Atopobium sp. | reverse complement strand
CGCGACCACGGCGGCCTCATCTTCGTGGACCTGCGCGACCGCGACGGCGTGACGCAGGTCTCCTTTGACCCCGAGCACTCCGGCGGCGAGGCCTTCCACATGGCGGAGACCATCCGCTCCGAGTGGCCCCTCAAGGTCACCGGCGTGGTGCGCGAGCGCCCCGAGGGCATGGAGAACCCCAAGCTCGCCACCGGCGACGTGGAGGTCCTCATCGACAGCATCGAGGTCCTCAACTCCTCCAAGACGCCGCCCTTCCAGATCGAGGACCACGTGGACACCTCGGAGGACGTGCGTCTGCGCTACCGCTACCTCGACCTGCGCCGTCCGCGCATGACGGCCAACCTCAAGCTGCGCTCCGACTTCACCTTCGCGCTGCGCGAGGCGCTGCATGGGCGCGACTTCATGGAGGTTGAGACCCCGGCGCTCTTCAAATCCACCCCGGAGGGCGCGCGAGACTTCCTCGTTCCCTCCCGCACGCAGCCCGGTCACTTCTACGCCCTGCCGCAGTCCCCGCAGATTTTGAAGCAGCTGCTCATGGTGGGCGGCGTCGAGCGCTACTACCAGGTGGCCAAGTGCTTCCGCGACGAGGACCTGCGCGCCGACCGCCAGCCCGAGTTCACGCAGGTGGACATCGAGATGAGCTTCGTGGACCAGGACGACGTCATGGGCGAGCTCGAGGAGGTCCTCGCCGAGGCCTTCGACCGCATGGGCGTGGAGATGCCCACGCCGCTGCGCCGTCTGGACTACTGGGACGCCATGGACACCTACGGCTCCGACAAGCCGGACACGCGCCTCGGCATGGAGCTCCACGACGTGACCTCGATCTTCTCGGCATCAAAGTTCAAGCTCTTTGCGTCCGCCGCGGCCACGGAGGGCCAGTTCGTCAAGGCCATCAACGCCAAGGGCGCCGGAAAGTGGCCGCGCGCGCAGATTGACAAGCTCGCGGGCGTGGCCGCGGAGTTTGGCGCCAAGGGCCTGGCCTGGATCGCCTTCCGCGAGGACGGCTCGGTCAACAGCCCCATCGTCAAGTTCTTCAGCGACGACGAGATGGCCGCCCTGCGCGAGGAGATGGGCGTGGAGCTGGGCGACCTCGTCATGTTCGCGGTGGCGGACCGCAAGACGGCCGACGAGATCCTGGGAGGCATGCGTCTGCACATGGCAAGCGCGCTGGACGTTCCGCGCGAGGGCCACGACTTCCTCTGGGTCACCAACTTCCCGCTCTTCCACTGGGACGAGGAGGCCAAGCGCTACGAGGCCGAGCACCAGCCCTTCACGCTTCCCACCGAGGCGGACGTCGAGAAGATCAAGGCGGACCCGCTGGCCGCGGGCTCGGCCACGTACGACTTTGTGATGGACGGCTGCGAGGCCGGCGGCGGCGGGATGCGTATCCACAACGCGCAGATGCAGCTCGAGATGCTGGAGCTCATCGGCTTCACCGAGGAGGGCGCGCGCGAGCAGTTCGGCTTCCTCATGGACGCCCTCGAGTACGGCGCGCCCCCCATGGGCGGCTTCGCGCTCGGCCTCGACCGCGTGTGCATGCTGCTGGCGGGGGAGAGCTCCATCCGCGACGTCATGGCCTTCCCCAAGACGTCCAGCGGCTCCGACCTCATGTCGGACGCCCCGAGCGAGGTCTCGGGCCGCCAGCTCAAGGAGGTCTCGCTGAGGTTGCTGTAGGGGGCGGCGGCGTACCGGGCGGCGCTCGGCTTCTCCGGGCCCGCCCGCAGGCGCTACTCCGGGCCTCTTGCGCCGCTGCGCTTCTCGCCGCGCGCGTTTCCCGCGACGGGCGCCCTGAAAAAACGGGCTTGCGCACCGGGCGTCCTTCTCGTAAGATAAGTGACCGCGCCAGCATAGCTCAGTTGGTAGAGCACCGCTCTCGTAAAGCGGGGGTCATCGGTTCGAGTCCGATTGCTGGCTCCAGAGAATTCGCAGGCCAGAGG
>CAZCTE010000273.1:0-1959 GCA_964501395.1 uncultured Atopobium sp. | reverse complement strand
GAGGCGGAGGACGCGCTCGCGGGCGCGGGCGTGGAGGTCACGGCACTCGTCTGCGCAGACGACGACTCCGTGACCGTCCAGGCGCAGCCCACAGACGGCCAGACCGACGAGGAGGCCCTCGCGGCCGCCGAAGCCCTCCCCGGCGTGGAGAGCGCGCAGCTCAACTACGTCTACTCGATCATCGAGCCCGTGGAGGAAGGAAGCGAGGAGGAAGGGACGAGCAACGCCGCGGCCACCACCCTCAGCACCAGCACCGGCGCCACCACCCTCACCTCCCTCATCGCCCTCCCCGTGAACGACCCCTTTGCCCAGGTCTCCACCTCCTCGTCGACAACCCCCAACCAGTACTGGCTCTACGCCACCGGCCTCGCCGACGCCTGGGCCGCGCTCGCAAACAACACCCAGCTCAGCACCGTCACGGTGGTCACCATGGACACCGGCGCCACCGCCGACCACGAGGACCTCGCCGGCAACCTCCTCACCGAGCTGGCCTACGACACCGCCAACGAGTGGTACCTCACGGAAAACGCCTCAACGGACGCCCACGGACACGGCACCGCGGTCGCGGGCGTCATCGCCGCCGTGGCCAACAACGGCGTGGGCCTGGCGGGCGCCACCTGCAACGTCGCGCAGGTGCTGCCCATGAAGGTCACCTACGACTCCGGCGAGCTCGAGGACAGCGCGGACTCAGCCTCGTTCGTGCGCGCGTACCAGTACGTCTTTGACCTCATAGACGCCGGCGAGCTCGAGAACGTGCGCGTGATCAACATCAGCCTCGGCGCCTATGCCAGCACCTCGACCTTCGACGAGGACGGCGTCCTCCACGCCGCCATCCAGGAGGCCCTCTACGACTACGGCATCCTCACCGTGTGCGCCGGCGGCAACGGCAACGGCAGCACCCAGGCCAACACCGACACCCTCCTGCCCGGCGACTACGACGAGTGCGTCTGCGTCACCGCCCTGGAGGCTGACGGGACCAACATCTCCTGGTCCGATTACAACGCGTACAAGGACATCAGCGCGCCCGGCCGCTCCATCTGGACCACCTACATCCGCTACAGCTCGCTCGCGGACGGTTATTACTCCTCGCTTTCCGGAACCTCCCTCGCCGCGCCCATCGTCACCGGCACCATCGCGCTCATGTACGCAGCGGACCCGGACGCCACGCCCGAGGACATTCTCGAGGCCCTCTATGGCACGGCACAGACCGTAGTTGACCAGAAGAATGACCGCACGCAGACAAGCGGCAGCCACGGCGCACTCGCCGCGGACGACGCAACGGAGCACCTCCTCTGGCACGCCGAGAACCTCGTGAGCTTTGCGGACGTAAACAGCCAGACCTGGTACTACGACGCCGTGACCTTTGTCGTGGCGGAGGGCATCATGACCGGCTACGGGGACGGCTTGGGCTCCTTTGGCGCGGCGGACGCCGTCCAGCGCCAGGACGCGGCGCTTCTCCTCTACCGCTACCTGGCAGACGGCGAGACGGCGGAGTCCTACGGCTTCTCCGACGTCGCGGAGGACTACTACACCACCGCGGTGGACTGGTGCGCGGCAAACGGCATCATGACCGGCTACCAGAACGAGCAGAACAGCTTTGGCGTAGGCGATAACCTCACGCGCGAGCAGTTCATCACCGTGCTCTGGCGCATTGCGGACGAGCCGACCGAGGGCATCGACTGGTCCGCCCTTGAGGAGCTGCCGGACTCCGACAGCGTGAGCGGCTACGCCCAGACCGCCGCCGCGTGGGCCGTGAGCGAGGGCATCATCACCGGCACGTACCGCGACGGCATGCGCGTGTTCGCGCCCGGGGACACCATCTCCCGCGCGGAGGTGGCCCAGATCATCCAGCGCGCCGTGGAGGACGGGGTGCTGTAGCACCCCCTAGCAATCACCCCACCGCGAGCTTCAGCGCCATGCGGCGGGTACCGGCGAGCTCGGTGAAACCGAAGTGCGCGT
>CAZCTE010000272.1:0-1983 GCA_964501395.1 uncultured Atopobium sp. | reverse complement strand
CAATGTCATTAACTTAAGCGGACGGCGCTCGCGCCGGCGGCTCCCAGGCCGAGGGGAAGGGCCCCGGGGCCCTCTTCGTCCCGCGGGCGTGGCGGGAGGACTCCGGGCGCGCCGCCGCCGGCCGACGGGCGCCCCGCGCGGTGCCCGCGCCGCCCGGGGTCGCCTAGAACACCCTCTTGTGCGTGTTGCCGTACTTGCCCGCGTAGTGGCCGTCGACCCCGTCCCGGGGATACGACCGGCCCGGGCGCACGGGCACGAGGCACCCCCTGAGCTCCTCCACGATCCGCGCCATCGTCTCGTCCCGCTCGTCGTCCCCCGCCATGATCATCCCCAGCAGCTCGTCCTTCACCACGCCCAGGGCGAAGCTCCTGTTGACCGTCATCCGGTGCCTGCGGCGCCCCGTCTCGCCCGCCTCCTCCTCCGCCGCCTCCGCCTCGTTGGCGATGTCGAACGCGAGGTTGAGCAGGTACGCCGAGGCGTAGACGTCCTGCTCGATGAGGGCCGGCCTCGTGCCGGTCATGTTCTCCAGCTGCAGGCGGTCCTTGAGCATCTGGAAGCAGGTCTCCACGCCCCACCTCAGGTGGTAGAGCTCGGCGAGGTCGCCCGGGGAGAGCTCGGAGGCCGGCAGGTTGGTGACCAGCCTCTCCGGGGCGGCGCCGCCGACGTCGACGAGGACGCAGCGCACCTCTATGGGGTCGTGGGCGAGCAGCTCCCGGAACGCCTCGGGGTCCTTCCGCTCCATGTTCTGTATGCGCCGGCGGCCGAAGGCGACCGGGCGCGTGGCGTCCCCGCCCGCCGCCTCCGCCTCCGCGAACTCCCGCTTCAGGAAGGCGGTCTGCGGCGCGCGCATCAGGTAGGGCACGCCGTTGTCGGACAGCCACGCGAGCAGCCGGAAGGAGGGGTAGCCCCGGTCCATGACGAGCACGAACGGCTCGTCGCCGACCGCCTCGCGGGCGCTGCGCGCGTGGGCCGGGACGAGGGCGCGCCCGTCGAAGCAGCCCCTGGTCACCTCGAGCCCCACGATCTGCCTGGCGACCACGTCGTACACGGCCGACAGGCCGCAGAAGGCCTGGACCCTCCCCTGCGCGGCGGAGGAGCCGCCGTACGCCTCGAGCGTCGCGGCGTTGGTCGGGACGTCGGCGGTCGAGCCGTCTATCGCGAGCACGTGCGCGCCGCGCCACGTCGGGGCGTCGCCGTCGGCGTACACCTGCCGCGCGTGGTGGCGCATGAGCAGCTCGAGGGCCCTCGGGTTGAGCTTGCCGCGCTGCTTGAGGTACCCGGGCGCGCTTATCGGGCTCTCCATGCCGGCGTCCCTCCGAAACTCGCGAAGCTCGATCCTGAGCGTGCGGCCCTTCCTGCACAGCACGCTCTCCACCAGCAGGTCGCAGGGCATCTTGCGCCTGCGGGTGAAGTCCCGCTCCCGGGTCCTGCACGCGGCGGCGAAGGCGGCGCTCCGCACGAGCTCGAGGTCGGCCCCGATGCGCTTCGACGCCCCCATGCAGAGCGCACCCCCTCAGTCGTCCCAGACCAGCCTAGGCCTCCTGTCCGACCACGCCGCCCTGAGGTAGGGCACCTGGTCCTCCTCGACGCGGCCGATGTAGGCCACCGTGCGCTGCACCACACGCCCTCCCTCGCGACGGTTCTCGACGACCGACGCGTAGAGCAGCTCCCTGCCTCCCTTGCCCCTCTTCCTCTGCACCTTCAGGAACATCTTCTAACTACGAAATCCCCCCGTCCATCACGTGTGACTCAGATGCTCTTCCCACCACATCCTAGCATGGGCGGCATGCGTCCCGGGGCGGGTAGCTGGTGAAATCGCCGCACGGCGGCCCGTCCTCCCCGAACGGCCCGCCGCGCTCCGCCCGGTATCTTCCCACCACGCCCGCGGGACGCAGAGGGCCCCGGGGCACATGGCCCCGGGGCCCTTCCCCTCGCCCTGGGCGCCGCCGGCGCGAGCGCCGTCCGCTTAAGTTAATGACATTG
>CAZCTE010000271.1:0-1994 GCA_964501395.1 uncultured Atopobium sp. | reverse complement strand
CTGTTCCCAAGCGGAGGCATGGATGACAGAGCCGATGGGGCCTCGTTAGGCTGGGGTGCGACGCGACGCTCCCTCCCCGGTCTCCCGCTCGGTTGGTTCTGCGGGCTCGCGGCATGTACTGCCAGCCCTCGCAAAATTAATCCGATTTTCAAGCCGCGCCGGAAAATGCCAACTGGGCTTTTGTTCGATTCACAAAGCCAAAATCGGATTATTTTCCTGGGCACCGTGAGCACGGGCGATCCGCCGGGCCAGCCCCGAGGGCGGTATTGCACTGTGCTCCAAAAATAACATGCACTGAATGAGGCCAGGCAAAACGCCAACTGGGCAAACGTCAGTTTTCAGGTAACCAATGCATGTTAATTTCCCGACGGGCCGGGATAGGGCCGCTTCTCCGGGAGGGTACGGCCCCGCGCACGCCCCGGCGGCCCCGCGCGCCCCGGCGGCGCCTACGGAAACGGAACGTGACGGCACGACAAGAAGGGCGGCCCCACGCGCGCCCCGTCTGGGGCGCGCGCGGCAAGCGAGGCTCGGCATCTGGGGGATGCGGGAGGGCTTTAGAGCCCGCCCGGCGCGCCCACGCCCTAAAGCGAGGGCTGCACCAGGGTGGGGGAGAAGCCGGCCTTCTCGAGCGCGTCCACGATCTGCCCCTTGTGCTCGGTGCCAAAGGCCTCGATCGTCACGCGCAGCTCCACGGCCGCGTTGCGGTTGGTGCTCACGAACTGGTTGTGGTCGAGCTTGATGACGTTGCCGTTCTGCTCGGCGATCACGGTGGCCACCTTCACGAGCATGCCGGGCCGGTCGGGCAGGAGCACGCTCACGGTGAAGATGCGGTCGCGCATGATGAGGCCGTGCTGGACCACCGAGCTCATGGTGATGACGTCCATGTTGCCGCCGGAGAGGATGGAGACCACGCGCCGGCCCTCCGCGGGGAGGTACTTGAGCGCGGCCACGGTGAGCAGGCCGGAGTTCTCCACGACCATCTTGTGGTTCTCGACCATGTCGAGGAAGGCCACCACGAGCTCGTCGTCCGGGACGGTGAGGACGTCGTCGAGGTTGTCGCGCAGGTAGGGGAAGACCTGGTCACCCACCTCGAGCACCGCGGTGCCGTCGGCGATGGTGTTGGCGGAGGGCAGGCGCACGGGGTGGCCCGCCTCCAGCGCCGCGGTGAGCGAGGGCGCGCCCGCGGGCTCCACGCCCACCACGCGGATCTTGGGGTTGTAGAGCTTGGCGAAGGTGGCAACGCCGCAGGCGAGGCCGCCGCCGCCCACGGGCACGAGGATGGTGTCCACGAGCGGCAGCTCCTGGATGATCTCCATGGCGATGGTGCCCTGCCCGGTGGAGACCACGGGGTCGTTGAAGGGGTGGATGAAGGTGAGCCCGTCGCGCTCGGCGAGCTCGAGGGCGTAGTCGCAGGCCTCGTCGTAGACGTCCCCGTGGAGGATGACCTCGGCGCCGTAGCTCTTGGTGCGCTCGACCTTTATGAGGGGGGTCGTGGTGGGCATGACCACCACGGAGCGCGCGCCGGCCCGCGTGGCGGCAAAGGCCACGCCCTGCGCGTGGTTGCCCGCGCTCGCGGTGATGATGCCGCGGGAGAGCTCCTCCTGGGAGAGGGTGGAGATCTTGTAGTAGGCGCCGCGCACCTTGTAGGCGCCCGTGCGCTGCATGTTCTCGGGCTTGAGCCACACGCGGTTTCCGCACTGTGCCGAGAAGGACGGGCTCTCCAGGAGCTTGGTCTCCTGCGTGATCTCGCGGACCTTCCCGGAGGCCTCCTCGAACGCCTCGAGCGTGAGCATCTCTGCCATGGCGGATCCCCTCTGGTTGGTTGGGCGGCGCGCGCCGGCGCCGTCGCGTACGTAGACGGCGCGTTACGGCACCGTCGTGGCCGTTTCATGAATGTCTATAGTAGTCCTGCCGGGGCGGGGTCGCCCGCGGCGGGACGAGGGGGCACCAAATGGAAACCATGCGGGAGACGGCCGGGGACGGCGCGGCGCAGC
>CAZCTE010000270.1:0-2000 GCA_964501395.1 uncultured Atopobium sp. | reverse complement strand
TGGTCCCTCGAGAGCCTGTGACGCCCATCGCGGCGCCACCTTCTGGACCTTCCGGGTGCTGGCGCCCGTGGCGCGCATCTCGCAGACGGCGGCGGCGAGCGCCCGGTCGACCCGCTGGCAGCGCTCGAGGAGGTCGTCGGGGAAGAAGCTGCCGGTGCGCAGCCTCGGGATGCGCGGGGCGAGGGTCCCGACGCACGTGGAGAGGGCGCGCTCGCGGTACCCGTTCCCGCTGTTGCCGGTGGCCCCGCAGAGCTGGTCCGCCTCGGCGCTCATTATCTCGTTCGCGACGGACTCCGCGACCTGCCGGAGCGCCTCCTGCAGGTTGATGGACCCGTCCTCGAAGCGGGGCATCTCCGTCGCCGTCGCCATCGCCTCGTCTGATATGCTGCTCATTGCGGTCATTGCCTTTCTCTCGAACCTGGTTTGTCGCGAACTCAGATTCTAGGCAATGGCCGTCTCCCTATCTCGCGGCCCGCTTACACCAACATTTCCGACGCGATCCAAAACCGTCGTCATTAACACGTGATAACGAAGACGATCTTTTTTTCAAGTGGTTTTCCGGAGAACAAGCACATACCGACTTTAATTTTCACTGGAGCCGATTATCAAATTGCATGTTTATGAGATATATTTCACTGAACATGCGATTTCTATTCCCAACTGAGGAAATTCTACTCTCACTTTGTTCTGACTGAACAGGTTGAGAGCTTGAACCTGCTGTAGTAACAGCACTGACCTAAGCCCCCCATCAAATGAGCTGCTCCCATGTGGACGGGGCGCGCGGGTCTAGGTCAGCCGTCGAGCTCGCTCATGGTGTAGGCGCCGTACCTCTCGTAGCGGTAGCTCGCGTCGATGCCCCTCATGAACACCGACCGGTCCACGACCGCGTCGGTGAGTGCCACCCCGAGCATCTTCTCACTTCAGGCACTCACACACAGGCCGTAGCGGTAGCGACCTTCTTCAAAATCTCTCTCAAAAAACTCGTCTTCATTCCAATCGCTATCTCTCGCACCGACTTTGCCTCGCACTGTGACCAACACAGCAGAACCCCTTCGGCCTTCCCAACACGCAACGGCCGGGCTCCTCGGCGAGCTTCAAGCGAGAAACCCTCGCAAAGCACACCGAGAAGCCCGGCCAGTAGCCCAACTCAGCTTCGAGGTATCAGCTCGCGGTCCACCCACCGTCGACCGGCAGGACGACGCCGTTGACGTAGCTCGCGGCGTCGCTGGCGAGGAAGAGCGCGGCGGCGGCAATCTCTTCGGAGGAGCCGGGCTCAGGCGCGCAGGCGAGAACCGACTGGACGCGGCTGTACCCCTCCATATTGGGCATGCCCATGGAACTCGAGATCTCCGTGGAGATGCCGCCCGGCGCGATCGCGTTCACGCGGATGCCGTCAGGCAGATACATGTAGGCGGTGTTCTTGGTAAGCGAGATGAGCGCGGCCTTGGACGCGCAGTAGACGGCGCCCGCGCAGGTGCGCATGCCGCCCACCGAGGCCACGTTGACGATGCTGCCCTTGGTGCCGTTCTCCTTGAAGACGTTCACGGCCTTGCGCATGGCGGCGAAGGGACCGTAGAGGTTGACGGCCATGACCTGCTCGTACTTCTCGTCCGTGGCGTTGCCGACAGCGCTCATGTCGTCCATGATACCTGCGTTGTTGATGAGGATGTCAAAGCCGCCGAAGGTCTCGACCGCAAAGTCGATCATGCCCTCGTTGACCTCGCGCGAGGAGACGTCGCCGGGGTAGGCCGCAACGGCACCGGGCACATCGGCGAGCTCGGCGACGAGCTCCTCCAGGCGCTCCTTCCTGCGCGCGACGGCAACGACCTTAGCGCCCTCGCGAGCGAAGAGCTCCACGATGGCCCTGCCCATGCCGGACGACGCACCGGTGACCACGGCCACCTTGTTCTCAAGCTGCATTTCCGCTCCTTTCATGCGCTGCGCGCCCTATGCACACAGACACCGATGTGTCTACCCCATTTGGACCTGTGGCATGCAGG
>CAZCTE010000269.1:0-2002 GCA_964501395.1 uncultured Atopobium sp. | reverse complement strand
ATTCCTGCCACAGCTCATAGAGCGTTTTCACTGTGCTCGCAACGAGCGCGAGGGCTTGCAAGATTTCAAGGACTGCGTCCATGGGCTTGCTCCTTTCCGTAGAGGCAAAGAAGCGTCGCCCGCACGCGGACACCGCCGGTGTAAGCCCTCTTCTACCCAAGGGGCGGGGATGGTTAAGCAGCATGTGGTGGGGAAGGGGGCGCTGTGCGGTGCGGCCCGCCGCTTGAGGGGTTCTCACTTTGGTTGGCTTTGGGCGGCTTGGGGGTTCTCGGCACCCGAGCGCGTTGCGACGGCCGCGGGACGGTGTAACATCACGAAAGCGAACCAGGGGGGGTCATGGCAACTGCGACTAAATCCACGACGCTGAGGATCGACGATGACATCAAGCGCGAGGCCACGGATATCCTGGATTCGATGGGAATCTCGTTCAATGGGTATCTCAATATGGCGGTCCGGCAGCTCATCAACCAGCGCCGGATTCCCTTCGACATCGTTCCCGCGCGCGACGTCCCAAACGAAGAGACGCGTCGGGCTATGCTGCTCGCCGAGGCGAAGGCGGCGGGCCTGATAGAGGACGATGCCGTGACATTTGATAACGCCGATGACGCGGTGCGTCTGCGCGCGATGGGCATCACCTTGGAATGAGCCGCAGGCCAAAGCCCGCGCGCACGAGGGCGAGCAGCGGCACGTCCTCGGGCACGACGTGCCCCACGACGTTCATGCGCGCGTCGCCGGGAAGGTCATGCCGGGAGATCTCGAGCTCGCCCTCGTAGCGCGCGTGCCCCGCGTTGGAGAGGGCTATGGCGCCCGCCGGCCGCGGCTGGCCTGCGGTGCCGTCGGGGGCGACCCCGCCCTTCGGGCGCAGCTCGCCGCGCGACTCCACCGACCGGAACACGAGCGGGCTCGCGTCCGGGCGGTCGTGGTGCACCTGCCCGTAGAGGCGCTCGTATCCGGGTGCGAGGTCGCAGCGAACGTCCGCGTAGCCTTCCGACAGCTGCCGGAGCTGCCCCCAGCCCTTCTCGGAGAGCCCCATGTCGCCGACCAGCACCACGTCGCAGCCGGCGGACACGGCCAGCTCGAGCGCGTTTCTCGCCATCTGGTCACGCCGGTCGCGGTGGGCCTCGACGGTCGGGAGCCCCTCGTGCAAGGGACCGCGCAGCTGGGCGTCTCCCGGGACAAAGGCCATCGTCTCAAGGCCCTGGTCCGCCAGCCAGTCGTTCCTGCGGCGCACGTCGTCGAGCGCGAGACCGGTGAAGCGCTTGGGATAGAAGTTGTGGCAGGCGGTGAAACGAGTGAGGTCCGCGCCGGCGGCGCGCCACGCGCGCACCTCCGCGCGGGTGACGGTCGACGCGTTGCAAACCACGTGGAAGGTTTGTGAGAGGGCGACGGTGTCCTCCAGACTAAAGCCGTAATCCAGCCGCACGTGCGTGATGCCCAGGTCTGCGAGCTGCTCCAGCGAGGTGCACCCAAGCTTGGCGAAGGTCTCCGGGCCCACGTCCACCATGAGGGGAATGCCGAGGTCGTGGGCCGCGGCGAGGACGCGGCGGGCGGTCTGCGCGTAGTCTGCGCCCTCCTCCGGCAGGTGCAGCGAGGTGAACGCCTGCCGGGCGCCCGCCTCGGCGGCGCGGGCGAGGACGCGCTCGCATTTCTCGGCGCCTTCGCCGAGGTAGATCGAAACGCCTGTCTTCATGGGCTCCTCCTGGTTGTCTGCGGGTGGCTGCGCGTTTGGCGAGACGGCCGTGTGGTATCGCGCTCCGCTTCTTACAGCATTGCAGAATGGAGCCATCATAGTGACACGGGGCCATCCGGGTGGCGCTTGCGCCCGGATGGCCCCGTTGTGTCTTGGACCGGGTCGGCCGCGCGCTTCTTGGGCGCTACGCCGCCCTTACCTCGTCGACCGTGACGAAGGCGTTGGTGATCACGAACCCGCCGATGTAGCTTATGACGAGCCCGCACACATAGAAGACCATGGACATCACGGCCGTGTTGGCGCCCGCCGTCA
>CAZCTE010000268.1:0-2033 GCA_964501395.1 uncultured Atopobium sp. | reverse complement strand
CGCGATAAGAACCGCACGCTCTGGGGAATAAGGGCCTCATGGACGCTCCGGTCAACATAGGGATCGTGGACGTAAAGGGGGACCTCGACGTTTTGACGGCCCCGGCGATGCGGCGGAGACTCGACGGCATGATCTCGTCGGGCTGCCGTCGCATCCTCATGAACATGGCCGACGTCGGCTACGTGGACTCCGCGGGCATGGGCCTCATCCTCGCCGAGCTGCGCCGGATTCGCTCGCTCGGCGGCCTGCTCTCCCTGATTAACGTCTCCGCCCAGCTCTACCACGCGCTCAGCCTCATGCGGATGATCGACTTCATGCCCGTCACCCGCGAGGGCGCGCGCCGCGAGGTGTCCGCGCTCGACCCCTCGGTCCTGCCGCTCTGGCGCACGACGTTTCGCGTGAGGCAGGAGGAGCTCTCGTCCGCGCGCGACCGCCTCTCCCGGCTGCTGGGGCGGCTGCCCTTCTCGGCCGACGAGGTCTTTGACATGACGCTCGCCTGCGGGGAGGCCCTGGGCAACGCCGTCGACCACACCTGCGGGGGAGGGGTCCTCGCCACGGTCTCGGCCTACCCGGACCGCGTGACCGTGGAGGTGACCGACTGCGGCGAGGGGTTCTCGCTGGATGAGGACGAGGAGCCAGCCGAGACGGGGCCCGCCGCCGAGCGCGGCCGGGGCATACGCCTCATGCGCCTGCTTGCGGACGCGGTGAGCATAGCTCCCAAGGAGACGGGCGAGGGCACGGTCGTGCGGCTGGTGAAGCTCTTCTCGGCGTCCCTGGGGCCGGCGAGCCCCGCGGCGGCCGGCTGACCGCGGGCGCTCCTGCCCGAGACCCAGCTTCTCACGCCCTCTGTCCTACGGCGCCGCGACGTCTTCACGGCGGCCTTCACGAGCCCTCCATGTTTTCTCAAGTTTTCCCTTGCGCTGAGGCCCTCGGCTCCGTATAGTTATCCCTGCACGTGCGGGCTTAGCGCAGTTGGTAGCGCGCCACCTTGCCAAGGTGGAGGTCGCGGGTTCGAACCCCGTAGCCCGCTCCATGTGAGCTAGGGGCCGGCTTCGTTCGGCCTTTTTCATACGGCGAAGTGGCCAAGTGGTAAGGCGCGGGCCTGCAAAGCCCTGACCCCCGGTTCGAATCCGGGCTTCGCCTCCAGGACATGACGGGCACCCCACGCGGGTGCCCTTTTTGTTTTCGTGACACACCTCGGATTCTTGGGTCGGTTGGGCCACGGACATTCGGAATCCGGGTTCAAAGAGATTCGGAATTTGGGTGTATCAGCATTCGGATTCTGGGTGTCCAAACATTCGGAATCTTGGGGCAGTAACTTGTGTGCCCGTGTATGCGCCCTAAACGCCCCCTCTCAGTAGTGCACCTGGGCATGAGCGCGTCATGCCGCGGAACCTGTCAGGTAGGACAAGCCATTCTTGTAAACCTAACGGGCGACATTAAGATAACAACCCAATAGAGTTTAAGGGAGGACTACCTGTTAGGTTTCACGCCGAGGGGGCGAGAAACGCGCTCGGTGATGAGTGCGTTCGGCGCGATCCCCCGTCCAGCGCTCCCGTCCGCGTACATTGGAATTTGATTTGCGTACACCGGATTGCGGCTTGCGTACATTGGACCGGCTTCGCCGTCGAGTGCGCGATTCTCTAGATCGGGTGTGCTCAGTCCACGATCCGGTGTACCCGACCTGCGTACACTCAACGCCAATTCCCGTCCAGTGTACGATTTCCGGAATCCGGTGTACGCAACTCGGACCGAGAAGCGCGTCGGGTGTACGCGTTTGCGCCGAATCCCGGCCGAGTGTACCCGGTGGTGCGTACACTCGATCGCGGCCCTCGCCGAGTGTACGATTTCCGGGATCGGGTGTACTCATTTCGCCGCCGGGCGCACGCGCCGCGACGGCAGGCAACGGGCATGGCTGCCGCGGGCAGGAGCTGGCACCGACGTGCGACTGCCGACGCGGCACGTGCGCGCACCGCAGCCCCAGGCAATCTGCCCCTTGCAATCGTCGCTCGGCTCGGATAGTATTACTCCTC
>CAZCTE010000267.1:0-2056 GCA_964501395.1 uncultured Atopobium sp. | reverse complement strand
CGGCATCCGCGGAGCGGACAGGCAACTTACAAATTAACGCAACTAAATCAATCCCGTAGACGCACGTCCGCGGCGGCGTATACTTCCGTACTGCGGGCGCCGACGGGAGGCGTCGCACAGACCGGGAGGGGAGCGATGGCCAACAAGATCGCGCAGCAGACGGACGTCCGGGAGATGGAGGGCTTCGAGCTCGGCCGGCCGGCGCTGGTGTGCCGCTGGAGGCTCGCGGACTCGGCGCTGCCCCTGGAGAACAGGCACCTGCGCGCCCTCGGCAAGCGCGTGGTGGCCGGGAGCACGGTCTCCCCTCAGCTTGTGGCGTGGGCCAAGCAGCACATCGAGTGGACCCTCAGGGACGGCGCCGCGGAGCACCCGGACGGGGTGCTCATGCTCCTGCTGGACGACCGGGGTCGGGCGGCCATGACGGTGGGCCCCCACGAGCCCCTCAAGGCGCGGTCGGTCTCCTTCCTCGCGGACCGCGCGCGCATGGCGGGGGAGGAGGCCGAGAAGACGGGCGTTGCCCCGGAGTCCCTCTGGCTCGTGCGCGGCGATGAGCTCGTATGGGGCTGCGGCCATCTGGAGCAGCCCTCCGGCGCCGCGTCCCTCATGCGGGACCTCGCCAAGACCCTGGGGATCCCCGTCGAGCGCAGGGCCTGGCTCGCCAAGGAGGTGCTCGACGGCACGGCCGCCTACGACGAGGTGTTTCTCGTCTCGGACGAGCACGGCGTGGTCTCCGCGAGCAACGCCTCGGGCCGCAAGTCGGCGCGCTTTGCGGAGGGCTACGCGCGCCTCTTGGAGAAGACGCACGCTCACTGAGTTTGTCCTGGGATATATGGGGCTGCGCCTGGCAGATGGGGCTACGGCACGACGGCGCCGGGGTTTGACGTGGCCGTACCGAGGGCCCGCCCCGTGCCGCGCCCCGTCCTATTCCACCCAGAAGCTCCAGATGCTCTTGGCCTCCGAGATGATGAGCTCGAGGTCCCAGGTGCGCATGCTGCGCCCCACGCTGTTGGAGTCGTGCACCACGACCTTGCCGTCGGAGGTCATGCGCTCGAGCACGATGTAGTGGCCAATGTCGGTGAAGGTCCCGGGCGCCATCACGCAGATGACGGGGTGACCGGCCTCGAGGCTCGCCTGCAGGCTCGAGGCCGAGGCGGAAAGCGTCGTGCTCGAGAGCCCCAGCTTGGCGGCGCCCTCGGTCATGAGCGCCCAGGCGGTGCCGCTGTCGTCGGTTGCGTAGCCGTTCTCCGTGCTAAAGGCGGCCATCTGCACGGGGTCGTAGCCGGTGTCCCCCGTGAGGTAGACGTACACCATGCAGAGGGCCGTGGGACCGCAGCCCGTCGTCTCGAGCGTGGCCCCGCAGTACTCGGTGCCGGCCCACTGGGGGTCCGTCTGGTAGAGATAGGGCATCACGCCCAGGGCCCACAGCTCACGCGGCGTGCTCGTGATGGCGGGCTCGTTGGCCGTGGCCGGCAGCAGCTCGCCGTCCTGCTGGGCGGACTCGGACGTCGTTGCGGTCGCCGCATTCGTGGCCGCGCTGTCGTCATCCCGAGAGCAGGCCGCCGTGGGGAGAATGAGGACGAGCGAGAGCACGCAGGAAGCGACCAGGGCAAAGGCGAGCGAGAGCACGCCGCCCCCACCGCGTCGGCGCAGCGGTCCGCTCTTCTCGCCGCTCTCCTCGTCCATCGTGCGCGCCCCTTCGTGACGTCTGGGAACCTCGCCTGACGAGGGGCATTCTACCAGCGGGAGGACGCGGCGCACACCTGAGGGGAAACAAGCACACACGTGAGGAGAAAAACCGCCCCGCTCGCCCAAAGGGGCCCAAAATACACGCCCACTTCACCGGGAGCATAGTACACTGAGAACGTTCGTGGGTCCATGGCCCAGCCTAGTCGTGCGTCATACGGGTGGGGGCCCGAGGCCAGACGGCTTTCAGGACCGGTACGTCAAAAGGAGAGGATATGACGCGTAAGTTCAAGTCTATGGACGGCAACGAGGCGGCTGCGTACGTCTCGTATGCGTTCACCGAGGTGGCGGGCATCTACCCGATCACCCCGTC
>CAZCTE010000266.1:0-2065 GCA_964501395.1 uncultured Atopobium sp. | reverse complement strand
CCTGTCCCGTGTCCCCGTTCAGCATGAGGGGCGACTGGTTCACGTAGAGCGGGTTCTTCCGTCCTGTTATGGCGTAGAGGTAGTCGGTGCTGGAGAGCGTGAGGTAGGTCTCGTCGGAATCGAGGGTGGCGTCCAGAATCTCGCACAGCGCGGTGTCCTGGACGGCGTCATCCGAGTCCCAGCCCGTCACGCGCGTTCCCCCCGACGGGGGCCTCCTTGTAGTTCTCCGCGGAGGACCACGTGCTCACGGCCCTCTCGACCTCGGAGAGGGAGCCGCCCAGGACGGAGACGCCATCCTGGGCGGCAAGGCCGTACGCGGCGCACACGAGGGCGCTCGCCATGACAAAGCGGCCAAAGGTCCGCGTCCGATCAACCCCGCACTTCCGACAGAAGTAGAAGACCGCGGCAAGCACTGCCATGCCCACCGTCCCAAAGAGGGAGACCCCGCTGCCCTCCGCAAGGTTGTGGCGGACGATTCGCCGGGAGAGGTTGGCGAGCGTGGTCGTGGAGAAGAACACCACCGCAACCCAGGCGGCGGTTCGTACGGTGATCGCGCCGGCCGGCAGCTCCTCGAAGAGCACAAAGCGGACGAGCAGCGCCAGCAGGCAGAGGGGCATCACGAAGTAGCAGAGCAGTGTGAGGAAATCCTCCGCGTCTCCCACGGGGGTGGTCGCCCAGTTGGCGTTCGACGCCGCCGCCGAGACGAACTCCCTCAGGCGCTCGATCGGGTCAACCCCGCACAGGACGCAGAGCGCCGCCCAGAGGGCCACACAGAGCAGGATCGAGACCGCGGAGACAACCAGCAGCCTGCCCAGCCGCACGCGCTCGCGCGAGCGCACCCAGACCACGAGATAGGTCACCACGCCCGCGGCGATGCACGCGACCCCAACGTCGAGCCCCATGAGGCACGCGAGCACCACGGAAAGGCAATAGAAGGCATAGGATCCCACGCCCGGACGCCGCAGGGCATACAAGAGCACAAGGAAGGAGGCGACGCAGTAGCACAGGGCCCCCACCCACGGCCGCGCGCACGGTGAGGGGGAAGATCGGCGAGAGAAGCGACCACAGGAGGGCGGATCGCTCGGACACGAAGCGGGCGAGCAGCCGGTTGAAAACGAGGGCTACCGGAACGCACAGGAGGGCGTCGTAGAGCGTGAACGCCCAGGGTTCATAGGGGTTGAGGAGGTAGTAGAGATAGCCCGTGAGCTGCTTGGAGAGCATGTGGGCATCGAAGTTCTCCACCAGGGGGGAGCTCCCCGTAGCGAAAGAGGGCGTCGAGCGCGAGGCCGTGGTTGGCGCTCCCGAAGTACTCGCTCCCGTACTCCACCATCACGCCCGGCCGATAGGCGCAGAAGAGCACCGCAAGGAGAAGCAGCACGTAGCCGGAGCGCACTACAAGCTCCCGGCGCCCACTCGTCCCTCTCCCCCTGCGGGCGCGCCACACGAGCACGGCCGCCGAGACGAGAACGGAAAGGCAGGTGAAGGCACCGTAGGCAAGATAAGGCCGCGGGTTGGATAGCACACCATGGACGGCGAGCACGTTCTTGAGCTCGAGCGCCACCGAGTTGAGCGCGGGGGCCGCAAGCAGGGAGAGCACGGCCCAGGGGAGTGCCGACGAGAAGCGCACGGAGTCGCGCCCGCAGACGCGCACGTAGGCCACCCGCGCCACGAGCGCCAGGCCAAGGGCGAGCGCGACGGCAAGGAGCGTCCCGGTGAAGAGTCACGAGCCATAGAGCGTATGCGAGACGCAGGCAAAGATCGCCAGCGGCACGAGGGCCATGAGAAGGCTCCGCGTGGTGGCGAGCGAGGGGACCCGCCGACGAGCGGCGAGCAGTCCATGGAGCGTACAGAGGGCATAGGTGAGCAGCGCACCATAGGGCCAGCTGTCCGTAAGGAGCGAGGGCGCCGCAAAGAAGATCCCGGCGTACGCGTACTCGCGCGCCGCGGTCTCGTACTCCTCGCGCGCCGGAGAGACCCCCTCCGCGGGGCCGGCCACCCTTCGCTCGAGGATGCCGACGACAAGAAGCGCCAGAAGCCCCGCTGCGATGAAGACGAGGAGCAGGCC
>CAZCTE010000265.1:0-2087 GCA_964501395.1 uncultured Atopobium sp. | reverse complement strand
CTCTCTTCTGCATGCTGCTCTCGCACGCCGTCTCGGAGCGGGCAAGCGAGTAGCCCGCACGGCCGCGCCGGGACCGGCGTCACGTGTCCCCCGCTGGATGTCTCATTCCTTTTGCGAGCCATTTGGAACAATTATCCTGCCGCTAACCTATAATTTGGATGCATCGTCCATCTCTCCTTGCTACGTTACCGCCACGGGAGACCAGTAGCACGGGACGTCTCAGAAACGTCCCAGAGGGAAAGGAGAATGGCAATGGCCTGCATCACCACCAGAAGGAATTTCCTCGGCATGGCGGCGGCAAGCGCCGCGAGCCTCGGCGTACTGGGGCTCGCCGGCTGCTCGGACGACTCGGGCGATCCCGACGAGACGGACGAGGCCGAGGGCTCCACCGTCTCTAGCACCCCCGCAGTCGTCGCCGCCAGCACTATCTTTGGCTCCGCGGACACCGGCAACAAGTCAACGCTCAAGAAGACGCTGCAGAAAACCTCCGGGCCTGGCGACATCAACATCTACCACTACGACGAGGACGGCAACCGGGTGGCCTACCCAGACGACACCGTCGTGGAGATGTCCGGCGTCTCCTACGTGGGCGAGGCCACCATCACGCTCGAGGGCGAGGACGTCGACGACTCCCTCATAGACGCGAGCGCGGCCGTGGTGAGCCTGACAGAGGGCGACGGCTACTACCCCGACGAGCTGATCCTCTCACGCACCACGCTCGACGGAACCTGGGAGGGCGGCAGCTGCACCTACGCGCTCTCCGAGGGCGACCTCACGTGGAACATGGGCGACTATCCCCTGACGGACGAGAACAGCGGGCGCGAGTGGAGCGTCTTCGGCGGCGACGGCAACGGCTGTTACACTTTCAACTTCGAGGTGAGCGGTATCACCTATGACGGGACCGAGGTCGACCCCGTGACCTTCCCCGTGCAGGTCTACATCTGGGGCCGCGACGCCACCGACCTCATGGACGAGTTCAACGCCACGCCCGACCCCGTTGGCGAGGCCTCGAACTCGGGGGTCACCCCGACGAACGAGGTCCAATGGGTCTGGCTGGGAGACGGCGATAAGCCCGTGCTGTGCGACGAGGGGGCCGACGACTTCTTCGTGGTGTGGCCCGAGGGGACCGACGCCTCTGGCGTGACCTCGGAGCATGTGAGTGTGACGCTCTCGAGCGCCTACGGCGACACCCTCGAGCTCACGCGCGACGAGCAGTTCGAGGTCTTTGCGTCCGAGACCGAGACTCAGGTCGCGGTGACCTTCATGAACTGGCCCTACACGCCGGTCTATACCACGATGACCATCTCCATCGATGCCGACGATCTCGAGGCCGAGCAGACCTTCGACGTCGCGAGCGTCTTCGTCTACATGGTCCAGCAGGGCGGTGGCGGCGTCACCGTGGACGGAACCGTAACCGCTTATAGCTACTACGGATTCTCCAACCTCGATGACGTCGAGAAAATCCTCGACCCCGCCAGCTACACCCTGAGCGTGGAGCGCGACGGGGAAACCTGGTACTACGTCGAGGGGGAGGACGGCACCGGGTCGCTCACGCAAGACGACGAGGAAGCGACCTCCTACGATGCCTCCGGGGAGGACGAGTGCAACGAGCAGCTCGTAGCCAACACGGCGCTCATCACTACGCGGGTCGACCAGACCGAGGACAAGAGCGTGGACGGCGAAAGCGTCACGTTTACCAAGGAGTACAACACGAGTGTTACCAAGGATGCCGCAGCGGCCATCGAGGCCGGGCTGGAGCCTGCGGCGGGCTACGCAATTGGCGATGAGATCACGCCTCACGAGGCGTGGCCCTGGCAGGACCGTTTCCTGGCTGGCTGGACGCCCGACAAGCCGGCACCCGAGTCGTTCCCCTACACGACCTTCCCGTACGGCTTCTAGCGAGTCGTCGAGGAGGCCCTCAAACCGCGGCGGGCGCGCCGAGAACGTACGCCCTCTCCTTCCCGTACTTCTCGGCGCGCCCCCGGGGCTGTTGTGGCTCATATGCAGAGCCGGTGCGTACCAGTGCGCCGGCCCGCTACTCCCCCACCACCACGAGGTCGTGGGTCGAGCGGGTGAAGGGCTCGTAG
>CAZCTE010000264.1:0-2142 GCA_964501395.1 uncultured Atopobium sp. | reverse complement strand
GAGCCCGTGCCGCCGTAGATGGGGTTGGTCGAGGCCCACCCGAAGACGTTGACGTCGCCCGGGGTGAGCGGCAGCAGGTCGTCGTCGTTCTGCAGCAGCGTGATGCCCTCGTTCTCGATGTCGACGGCAAGGTCGTTGGTGTTCTCGATGGTCTCGTCCTCGAGCTCCTCGCGACCGGACGTGGCCAGCGTGACGGTGCTCTCGAGCGGGCCCTCGAGCATGGCGTTGACGGAGGCGATCGAGGCGACCGACGCCCCCACCCAGGTGAGGGAGCGGAAGAACTTGCGCCTTCTCACGTCAAAGGCCGAGCTCCTGCCCGTGACCACCACCATCACGATGCCGACGACAAGGGCGACCCCTATCACGGCCAAATAGGGTGCCACCGACTGCAGCACCGAGATGACGTCGTCGATGTTGATTCCCAGCATGCTTCCTCCTTACTCTCTACCTGCGCGGGCGTTCCCCGCACCTTGTTGCTGCGCGGGCGTTCCCGCGCCTCTGTCCCGTGCCGCTAAGGTACGAGAGGGCCGGGCGGCATGTCAGGGGCCTGTGAGCTTTGGTCGGTTTTCTGACAGCAATTGAGCGGAGGCTGCCGCTTGCCGCCCCGTGTATTGAGGGATGTCGGGCGGCGGCTACAATTTCCCTAGGGAGGGAGAGTCGATGCACAAGGCGCTTATCGTCGAGGACTACCCGGACGACGCGGCTCTTCTCGCCGAGGAGCTCGTGCGCTACGGCCAGCGACATGGGTTCGACTTTCATGTGGAGACCAGCCCGTTCGCAACCGCGCTGGCAAGCGGCAGCCGCTCGTTCGATCTCGTATTCCTTGACATCGAGCTGCCCGGCATCAACGGCATGGAGGCCGCCGAGCTCATGCGCTCCTATGACGCCGCCACGCCCATCATCTTTGTCACGAGCCTCTCCCAATACGCCGTGCGCGGCTACGAGGTGGGCGCGAGCGGCTTCATCGTCAAGCCCGTGACGCAGGCCAAGCTTGAGATGTGCCTCGACAGGATCGTCGGGAGGCTCAGGCGCGCCGGCTCGGACAGACTCATGGTGCCCGTGGGCGGCGGGCTGCGCGTCATCCCCATCGGAGACCTGCGCTTCGTCGAGCTCGTGCGGCACGACCTCGTCTTTCATCTCGCGGACGGCGACGAGGTCCGCCTGCGCGGCACGATCAAGCAGGTGGCCGACCGCATCGAGGAGGGCGGGCCCCTCCTTCGCATCTCGAGCGGGTGCATCGTCAACATGGACTACGTGCGCCTCATCAAGGGGCCCGAGGTCGAGATGGAGGGCGGCGACGTGCTGCCCCTCAGCCGCGGACGCAGGCGAGAGGTGCTCGAGGCCTTTGCCTCCTACATGGGAGGGACGGTCTGATGCTGTCCCGCCTCCTGCTCACGAGCCTCCCCAACTACCTCACGATCTTCCTCTCCATCGGGCTCTTCTGCTCGCTCTACCCGCTGCGCGAGGGCGCGGGGCGGCGCATCGGCGCCTGTGCCGCGGCGTGCCTGGCCATCTCTGCTCTGAGCGCCGCCCTCCACCACTCGCTCCTCCCGCTCGTAGACGAGGCCATGGGCAGCTTTGCCTCGAGCATGGTGAGCGGGCTCTTCTTCATCCTGGTGCTCTTCGCCTGCCTGCCCCTCGAGCGGCTGGTCTTTGATATCGGCTGCTGGGACGCCGTATTCTGCGCCACGGCAGGCTACGCCTTCCAGAACCTCGCGCACTCGCTCTGGGAGATGCTGGAGGTGCTGATCCCCAACGAGCTCGACGTGCCCGACGTCCTCATGACGGTGCTCCAGCTCGTCCTCACCTTCGCCGTGCTCACCATCTCCTACCTCACCCTGATTCGCAGAATCCGGGTCAACCGCCTCGAGGGCGAGGGGAGCCGGCGCACCGCCACCGTGCTCACGGCCGTCATCCTCGTGAACATCGTCCTTGACGTCGCGATCCGCTGGCTCTGGGAGGACGGCGGGCTCTCTGCGACGGCGTTCATGATGCTGCGCGGCTCGCACCTGGTGGCGTGCGCGCTCACGCTCCTGCTCGACTACGAGATCCTCTACAGCAACCACATGCGGGCGAGCGCCGCCGCAACGCGCCAGCTCGTGGAGGACCAGCGCCGCCAGTACGAGCTCTCGCGCGACACCA
>CAZCTE010000263.1:0-2197 GCA_964501395.1 uncultured Atopobium sp. | reverse complement strand
CGGCGCTCAGGGTCTGGTTGAGGTCCTTGAAGAGTGCCGCGAACTTTGCGCGAGCCTCGGGGCTCTCGGGAAGGGCGTGCAGGTCGTCGACGCCCTCGCGCGAGAAGAGCTCCCGAATCTGGGTAAAGGCGACCTCGAGCTTCTGCAGGTTCACGTCGAGCTTCTCGACGAAGAGACCGAGGGGCCTGTCTCCCGAGTAGAGCTTGAGGGCGTCATCGACGTTGCGCTTCATGGTGTGAGGCCGGCGGTAGTAGCAGATCATCCCGAAGCGCTTGTCCGGGCCAAAGAGGCGGTTCGTTCGGCTGAACGCTTGGATGAGTCCATCGTAGCGCAGGACCTTGTCCAAATAGAGGGTGTTGACCCATTTGGAGTCGAACCCCGTGAGCATCTGGTCCACGACAATAAGCAGGTCGAGGCACTTCTCCGGGGTTCGCTCTACGCCGCGGTAGGCCTTCTTGTGGGCCAGCCTCGTGGAGACGTCCACCTTGAACCGGGCAAAGTCGGGGATGCCGTACTCTTTGCCGTAGAGGTTCCGATAGCCGCGAAGAATCTCGAGCAGGCCGTCCTCCTTGAAGACGGCGCCCGGGTTGTTGTCGATGTTGGGGTCAAAGAGCGCGGTGACCTTGAGCTCGGGGGCCTCCTCGCGGAAGAGCCGGTAGTACTCTATCGCCTCGGGGATGGAGTGCGTCGCAAAGATGGCATGGAACTTGCCCCCGCAGGAGCGGCGTTTCCAGTTTCGAACGATGTCCCTCACAACTTCCGTGCGGTGCCGGCAGGGGCCCTCGACTCCCGTGCCGTATTGGCTCTCGGGCAGGTAGTCCTCGATGCCCTTGTGGTAGCTTCCCTCGTCGTCTGTCCAGCCGGCCATGGGAACGCGCGAGGGGTCGGTGAACTCCAGGTACTTCTCCCAGGAGGCCGGATTGCCCTGCGCCTCCTCGATACTCTTAGCCTTGGCCTGCTCCAGCGCCACGGCCTCGCGCACGTCCGCGTCGCGCATGGTGCAGATCATGTAGGGGTCAAAGCCCAGCACGTTACCGTCCCGGATGCCGTCGTGGATGCTGTAGCGGTGCAGCTCATTGCCAAAGACCGTGGCGGTGGTGGACTCCTTCCGGGCGTTCTCGTTCTGGATGGGCGTACCGGTGAAGCCGAAGAAGACCGCCTCCGGGAACGTCTCCTTGATGGCGGCCATCATCTCGCCAAAGGTGGAGCGGTGGCACTCGTCAACGATGAACACGAGGCGCTTCTTGCGGATTTTCTCCAGGTCGCGCTCAGACATCGCGTACTCCGTCCCGACCCTGCTCACCTTCTGTATCGAGGTGACGATGAGGGTGTCGGCGGGGGAGGGGCTCTTGAGCCTCTTTGTGAGCTCGGCGGTGCTCTCCGTCGCTTGGACGTCCTCGTCCGCGCCGGCGAAGTTGCGGTACTCGGCGAGCGACTGCGTGCCCAGCTCGATGCGGTCCATGAGGAAGATGACCTTGTCGGCGTTGCGGGAGCGGGCTATGAGCTGGGCGGACTTGAAGCTCGTGAGCGTCTTGCCACTGCCTGTGGTGTGCCACACGTAGCCTCCGCGGATGTTGCGGTCGCCCCAGTCGTGTGCGCTGTTGATTTTGCTCACGCGGTCGGATATCTTGCTCGCCGCCTGATACTGGTAGCTGCGCATAACCTTGAGCGAGCCGTCGGCGGAGTCCGCAACGCTATAAGAGCCGATGAGCTCGTGCGCCATGGGGATGGGGAGCAGGCTGCGCGTCACGTCGCGCCAGTCGTGGTAGGGCTCGTTGTTGAAGTCCGCCCAGTGGAAGTGGTAGCTCGGGTTCGAGCGCTCCGCGTCGGGGCCCGGATTGGCAAAGTAGACTGTGTCCTCGGGGCTCATGGCAACGAACACCTGCACCGTGCTGAACAGCCCGGTGAACACCCCCTCGTGGCGGTACTTCTCGATCTGCTCGACGGCCTGCTTGTACGAGACTCCACTCCGCTTGAGCTCGACGTGGATGAGCGGTATGCCGTTGATGAGCAGCATCACGTCGCCGCGGCGCGCGGGCATCATCGAGTCGCTCGTGGAGAAGTGCGGCTGGCGGGCAATCTGGTAGCGCGTGGGCCCGCCCGCGATGGCGGCGCGCCAGAATATGCGGAGGGTGACCTCCTTGCCCAAGTGCTCCTCGTCGAGCGGGTTGTCCCGCTTGATGGTGACCAGCTCGCC
>CAZCTE010000262.1:0-2215 GCA_964501395.1 uncultured Atopobium sp. | reverse complement strand
CCCGGCCCCAAACCCCAACGACCTTCTCGACGCATGGTTCGCCGCCGAGAAGGAGCGCGAGGAGCAGTTCGCCTCGTCCCAGACGATCGGGCTCTTTGGCGGGCGGGCCGAGGGCGCGGACGACTACGCGCTCACCACGCGCTCGCGCCTCGCCCGCATCGGCGAGATGGTGGGAATCGTCCGCCGCTACGACATCTTCCGCGGCCTCACGCCGGAGAGCCTGCGCCGCATGCTCGAGGAGCTGGGCCCCACCTTCGTCAAGGCCGGCCAGATCCTCTCCATGCGTTCCGAGATTCTGCCCGTGAGCTTCACGCGCGAGCTCGGCAAGCTCCGCACGAGCGTGGAGCCCATGAGCCGCGACACCGTGATCGAGGCGCTCCGCGCGGAGTACGACGTCCCTCTCGAGGAGATCTTCGACGCCATAGACGACCGGCCCCTGGGCTCGGCCTCGGTGGCGCAGGTCCACAAGGCGCGTCTCGTCTCCGGCGAGCTCGTGGCCATCAAGATCCAGCGGCCGCACGTCCAGGAGATCATGGCGCAGGACATCTCCATCATCCGCTCCCTCGCGCGCTTTGCGAGCCGCTTCATGGGGGAGGACCAGTTCGTCGACCTGCAGTCCGTGGTCGACGAGCTCTGGCAGTCCTTCCGCGAGGAGACGGACTTCCTTGTGGAGGCCCGCAGCCTCGAGGAGTTCCGCCGCAACAACGCCGCGTGTGCCTTCGTGGACTGCCCCCGGCCGCACCCTGCGCTCTGCACGCGTCACGTGGTGGTCATGGACTACGTCGAGGGCATCCCCATCAACGACACCGCGCGCCTCGTTGCCGAGGGCTACGACCTCGAGGAGATCGGCGCCAAGCTCGCGGACAACTACACCACCCAGATCCTGGACGACGGCTTCTTCCACGCGGACCCGCACCCCGGCAACCTCGTGATCCGCGGGGGCAGGATCGTCTACATGGACCTCGGCATCATGGGGCGGCTCTCCGCGCACGACCGCCAGGCGCTGCGCGACATGGTGCTCGCCGTGGGCCGGGGCGACTCCGCGGGGCTCGCCGACGGGCTCATGCGCTTCTCGAGCTCCAGCGCGGCCGACGTGGACCAGGCGCACCTGCTCTCCGACCTCGACGCGATCGTGGCCAACTTCGGCGCGGCCGACCTCTCCGAGCTGGACATAGGCGCCTTCATGAACGCGCTCATCTCCCTGGCGCAGAAGAGCGGCATCGAGCTGCCCGGCTCCATCACCATGCTCGCGCGCTCGCTCATGACCCTGGAGGGGGTCGTCCACGACCTCATGCCCAACAGCTCGATCGTGGGCATCATCCAGGGGCACCTGCGTGCGCACGCCTCCCTCGACGAGGAGGTGGTCGGCGAGCTCAGGAGCCTGGCGCGCGAGACCGTGGGGGCCGCGCACGGGCTGCTGGAGGCGTCGGGGGAGCTCGGCCTGGCCATGCGCATGCTCACGCGCGGGCAGCTGCGGTTGAACCTCGACCTCGCGGGAACCGAGGACCCGCTCAATGACGTGGCGCGCATCGCCAACCGCCTCACCATGAGCGTGATCGTGGCGGGTCTGTTCATTGGCTCGTCGGTGGTCTACTACGCGCGCATCCAGCCGGTCATCTTTGGGATCCCGATCATCGGGTTCGTGGGCTACCTAGTGGCGTTCGTGCTGGGCGTGTGGGTCGCCTGGGACGTGCTGCGCGAGAACCGCCGGAGAAGGAGAAGGTAGGGCGGGCTGGCGGCGCCGCCTGTCGCGGCCCCCGCGTGCCTTTGGCCGGCTATAGCTCGATCACGCGCACGGGGTGCCCATGCGCCTCCAGGAGCCCTATGAGGTCGTCTACGCCCACGAGTACGGTGGCGGTGTTGTCGCAGGGGTGGATGGTCACCCGCCCGGCGGCCACGATGTCCCCGTCGAGCACAACCTCCACGCGCCCCTCCGCATCGTTGAGGGCGCCGAGCGGCGTGACGGAGCCGGGCACGAGGCCGAGCATCCGCAGGAGGTCCTCCTCGCTGGCAAAGGAGAGGCGCCGCGAGCCGAGGGCCGCCCGGATTCCCTGCAAGGAGACGTCCTTCTCGTCCGGCAGGCAGACGAGGTAGTACGCGCGGCGCTTGTCGTCCCGCAGAAAGAGGTTCTTGGCGCCCAGCTCCTGGTGGGGGACGCCCGCCGCGTGCGCCTCCTCCACGGTGTGGACGGGCTCGTGCTCGTAGAGCTCGTAGG
>CAZCTE010000261.1:0-2233 GCA_964501395.1 uncultured Atopobium sp. | reverse complement strand
TCCACCGCAAACGCTCTGCATCTCCTGCAGGCGGCCGGCTGCGAGCCGCAGGAGGGGCCGCTTCCCGGCTCGTTCCTGCTCGGCGCGCCCGCGCGCCTGGCTGCGTCGGGCCTCGTGGAGCGTGCGGACGTGCTGCCCTGCGACCTTGCGGCCCAGGAGGTGGCCCTCGCCGCCGCGCCCGAGCCCGGCAGCCGCGTGCTCGAGGTGGGGCAGGGGCGCGGCACCAAGACGATCCTTCTCGAGGGGGCGGCCGTTTCGGCGGGAGGTCCCTGCGACATCGTGTCCGTCGAGCTCGACCCGCGCAAGTCCGCCCTGGCGGCCCGCCGCATGGAGGTCGCGGGCGTCGCGGGGCACGTGACCTGCGTCGCGGCGGACGCCCGTGCGCTTGCCAGCGAGGGAGCCCCGGGCGGCGAGCCCCTGCCGGACGCGCTTCTCGACACCTTTGACCTCGTGTTTGTTGACGCTCCGTGCACGGGCACGGGCACGCTCGCCCGTCACCCGGAGATCGCGTGGTCGCTCGACCCCGGCGCGCCCGATGAGCTGGCGGCGCTCCAGGGAGAGATTCTGGCCGCCGCAGCCACCCGCGTGGCGCCCGGCGGCAGGCTCGTGTACGCCACATGCTCGATTCTTGCCGAGGAGGACGAGCGGGTGGTGGAGCGCTTCCTCGACGGACCGGCGGGCGAGGGCTTCGCGCTCGAGGGCATGTCTCGCACCGCCGTGCGACCTGGCGTGGACGCCCACTTCCACGCGCACCTCCGCCGTCGCTGACGCCTCTGGGACTGATGCTATCTAAGGCTGCCGCCTTCAAGGTGCAGGGCATGCGCCCTCGGTCAGAGGGTATGCGCTCCCGCCGATGGGGTATGCGCCCTCAGTATGAGGGTATGCGCTCCCTTTCGGCCGGCCGATTATCTCGCCAACCCTCTGAGCTGGGATAACGCAAACCCGAGCTGTGATCTGCGCTTGAATCAGAGCGCATACCCTCGAAGGGAGAGCGCATACCCTCTGACCGAGCGCACATCCTCCGGCGGCGAGCGCACGCCCTGCGGGAAAGTTGCGCCATTCCTCCCCGCGGCGCGACATAATCGGTTACGGAGCGCGCGGTGGCCTCGGGGCGGCCCGAGGCGTCGCCACAGACAAGGCAAGGAGGCCTCCATGTCCAATCGCATTGTCCTCAACACCATCTCGTACCACGGCTCCGGCGCCATCAGGGAGATCCCCGGCGAGCTCGAGCGCCACGGCTGCCAGAAGGTCTTCGTCTGCTCCGACCCCGACCTGGTCAAGTTCGGCGTCACCGCCAAGGTCACCGACCTTCTCGACGAGGCCGGCATCGCCTGGAGCCTCTACTCGGAGATCAAGCCCAACCCCACCATCCAGAACGTGCAGGACGGCGTGAAGGCCTTCCACGAGGCCGGCGCGGACTCCATCGTGACCATCGGCGGCGGCTCCTCCATGGACACCGCCAAGGCCATCGGCATCATCGTCGAGAACCCCGAGTTCGCCGACGTGCGCTCGCTCGAGGGCGTGGCCCCCACCAAGAAGCACGCCGTCTTCACCATCGCCGTGCCCACCACCGCCGGCACCGCGGCCGAGGTCACCATCAACTATGTGATCACCGACCTCGAGAGGGTCCGCAAGTTCGTGTGCGTCGACACCAACGACGCGCCCGAGGTGGCCGTCGTCGACCCCGACATGATGGCCACCATGCCCGCGAGCCTCACGGCCGCGACCGGCATGGACGCGCTCACCCACGCCATCGAGGGCTACACCACCAAGGCCGCGTGGGAGCTCACCGACATGTTCCACCTCAAGGCGATCGAGCTCATCTCCAAGAACCTGCGCGACGCCGTGGCCGAGGCCAAGAGCGGCCAGCCGGGGAGCGGTCGCGAGGGCATGGCGCTCGCCCAGTACATCGCCGGCATGGGCTTCTCCAACGTGGGCCTCGGCATCGACCACGCCATGGCGCACACGCTCTCGGCGCACTACGACACCCCGCACGGCGTCGCCTGCGCCATGCTCCTGCCGATTGCGATGGAGTTCAACAAGCCGGTCGTGACCAAGCGCCTGGCCGACGTCGCCGTTGCCATGGGCGTGGACACCGCCGGCATGTCCGACGACGAGGCGGCCGACGCCGCGATCGCCGCCGTGCGCCAGCTCTCCGTTGACGTTGAGATCCCGACCGTGTGCGAGGCCATCAAGGCCGAGGAGCTCGACCAGATCGCCGACGACGCGCTCG
>CAZCTE010000260.1:0-2239 GCA_964501395.1 uncultured Atopobium sp. | reverse complement strand
CATGAGTGACACGCGCCCACAACCGGCAACGTCAGGCGCGGCCGCAGAGAAGGTACTCGACGTTGCCCTTGTGTCCGGTGATGGGGCTCTCGCAGGAGCCCTCGACCCTGAGGCCCGCTGCCTCGAAGGCGTCACGCACCCGCGCGAGCGCCGCCTCGCGGACGGCGGGGTCCCGGACGACGCCGCCCTCCCCCACGTCCTCGCGCGGCGCCTCGAACTGCGGCTTCACGAGGGTGAGGAAGGTGCCGCCCGGGCGCAGCAGCTCCAGGACGGCCGGCAGCACCGTGACGACCGAGGTGAAGGAGACGTCGCAGACCGCAAGGTCAACGGCGCGCGGGCCCACGAGGGCGGGGACGTCGACGACGTTGGTCCGCTCCAGGAGCCGCACGCGCGGGTCCTGCCTGAGCTCCCAGGAGAACTGCGCGTAGCCCACGTCCACCGCGATTACCGACGCGGCACCCCGCTTGAGCAGGCAGTCGGTGAAGCCGCCCGTCGAGCAGCCCACGTCAAGGCAGTCGAGCCCCTCCGGGCTCACGCCAAAGACGTCGAGGCCGCGCTCCAGCTTGAGGCCGCCGCGGCTCACGTAGCGGGAGCGACCACGCACGTGCAGGTCAATCCCGGGGCGCACGCGCTCCCCGGGAGACGTGAGTCGGTGGTCCGTGGTGGAGACCTCACCGGCCATCACCGCGCGCATGGCCTCGTCCCGCGTCGAGAAGAACCCCTGCTCGACGAGCTCCTCGTCGAGACGGCGGCGCGCCGCCACGCTAGGCCTCGTCGGAGGTCTGCGCGCCCTCGGCCGGGATTGAGGAAGAGGCGTCTACGGTCTCGGCGGGGGCATCAGAGGAGACGTCCGCGTTCGTGACGGAGGCATCCGAAGTATTGGAGACGTTTGAGGCGGAGGCGTCGGCCGCGTCGCCGGAGGCCTCGAGCTCCCCGAGGCGCGCCTCCTCCTCGGGCGTGAAGTCGGTGGCGTCGACGAGGCTCACGGCCTTGGAGCCGAGCGCAATGGCCTCATCAAAGAGGTCAAGGGAGCGCTCGAGCGAGACGTTCTTGTCGCGAACCTGCGAGACGATGTCGTCGAGGCGCTCGGAGATCTCGCCGAAGGTGGTGTAGTCGGAGACGTCCACGCGGGCCATCACTCGGCCTCCACGGCGAGTTCGGCTGTGAGGGGCTCGACCGTGGTGGACTCCTCAGCGAGAGGGTCGGCGGTGTCGTCTGCGGGCCCCTCGTCCTTCTCGGCCTCCTCAGCAGCCCGCTCCCGCGCGGTCGCGAGCGCAACCTCGACCACGTCGATCCCCTCGTCGAGGTCGTCGGCCACGCGGCCGAGGACGCCGTTCACGAAGTGGGACGACTCGTCGGTGCCAAAGGCCTTGGCGAGCTCCACGCACTCGTCGATGGCCACCGCCTGGTCGACCTCGTCGACGTAGAGCATCTCGTAGAGCGCCATCCTCAGCAGGTTGCGGTCCACGCCGTTCATGCGGGAGAGCGACCACCCTGTCGAGCGCAGGGAGAGGACGGCGTCCAGGTCCGGGCGCTTCTCGTCAACGCCCAGGGCAACCCTGCGCGCATAGTCGTCGAGCGGGCCCTGGGAGAGCGCGAAGTCGTCGTCGAGAACCGCAAGGGCGCTGCGGGAGTTGACCTCCGCCTGGAAGAGGAGCTGGAGGGCCTGGGCGCGGGCGAGCCTGCGCCCGCCGAAGTGGGTGCTCACGGACGCTTACTCCTTGGGGAAGACGAGGCTGTCAATGCACACGTCCACGGCGGCCACGCCGACGCCGATCTGCTCGGTGATGGCCTCCGCGACGGCGGCGCGCACGTCGGCCGCGAGCTTGGTGAACGGGTAGCCGTAGAAGACGGCGAGGTGCACGGTCACGCGGAGGCTGTCGTTCTCGACCACGGACTCCACGGCCTTCTCGGGCGCGACGCTCCTGCTCGTGAACACCGAGATGAGGCTCGAGGCGATGTCGTTGCCCCCGACGGAGGCGACGCCCTCGACGCGGCGCGCGGCAATCGAGACAATCGTGGAGACGACATCCCTGGAGATGCCGATGCCAGAAACGTGGAGCTCGCTCTCGGCCATGAAGACCCTCCTCGTCTACCGGGCGCTGGGCCCGCCTGTTACCGGTTTGGGCGGCTGGGGCGCTGGGCCCACCGCCTTGGTGCTGCGGGCACCGGGCCCGCCGTTGGTTATCGGACCAGTATACCCGTTGGCGTCCGCCGTGCGGGGACGCAATGGCCCCGT
>CAZCTE010000259.1:0-2258 GCA_964501395.1 uncultured Atopobium sp. | reverse complement strand
CGTGAGGAGGCGCGCGCTTCATCGGGAGGTGGCCGCGGCCCTGCGCTCTGAGGGCTACGAGGGCTTTGTCTCGCTCGAGATGGGCAGCGGCGCGGATGCGGCAACGCTGCGCTCCTGTCTGGAGTACCTGAGGGAGGTCTTCGCATGAGCGCGACGGAGCGAGGGGGCGCCGCGGCGGGCTACCAAGACGCGTTCCCCCGCAGGCGCAGCTTTGCGCGCCAGCCCGGCGTGCCCGCCTTTGACGCCACGGAGTACGCCCAGAGAAGGACCCGCTACTGCGTGCTCATCCCCGTCATCAACGAGGGGGAGCGCATCGCCCACGAGCTCGAGCGCGCGCGGGCGGCCGGCGTCTGCCGGGCGGCCGACGTCATCGTCTGCGACGGGGGCTCCACGGACGGCTCCATCGAGGACGCCCTCTTGAGCGGCCTGGGCGTCAACGCGCTGATCGTCAAGCGGAGCCCCGGCAGGCAGGGCACCCAGCTGCGCATGGGCATCTGGTTTGCGCTCGAGCGCGGCTACGAGGGCGTGGTCACCGTGGACGGCAACGACAAGGACGGCGTGGAGGCGGTGCCCGACTTCCTGGCCAAGCTAGACGAGGGCTACGACCTCGTGCAGGGCTCGCGCTTTGTGCCGGGCGGGGTCTCGGAGAACCTCCCGCTCTCCCGCAACCTCGCGCTGCGGCTCATCCACGCGCCCGTGACCTCGCTCGCCGCCGGGCAGCGCTTCACCGACACCACCAACGCCTTCCGCGCCTACTCACGGCGCTACCTCACCGACCCCCGGTCCAGCCGCTCCGGGAGGTCTTCGTGGGCTACGAGCTTCTGGCCTACCTCTCCACGCGCGCCCCGCAGCTCGGCCTGCGGGCCTGCGAGATCCCGGTGAGCCGCGTCTACCCCAAGCGGGGCAGGACCCCGACCAAGATCAGCCCCATCAAGGGGAACCTCGAGCTCCTGCGCGTCCTTCTGGCCAACGCCCACGGGGCGTACCTGCCGGGGAAGTAGGGCCGCGCGAGAAAGGACCGTCTTCGCATGAACCGAGAGGAACGTCAGCCCGAGGTCGTGCCTCAGGTCGCCGCCGCGGACGCGCCCCAGGGCGAGCCCGGGGCCGTGCGCGTCTGGGAGCCGGTGCGGCTTCTCGGCTCGGCGGGGTCCCTGGCTCGTCTCTGGGCGCTCTTCACCGGGCTCATGGTGGCCCTGGCGGTCTTTGACGGAAACCTCCCGCTCCTGAACCCGAGCTTTCTCGACTCCTTCAGCGACCGGGTCATAGGCATGACGGCCGCCGCGGGCGTTGACATCTCCGGGGACATCGCGCGCTACTACGCCCTGCTCCTCGTCTTCCTCGTGGCGGGGCTCCTGGCGCTTCTTCTCGCCGCGGGGCTCCAGCGGTTGGTGCCGGCCGGCACCGAGGGGGCCGCCGGGGTGCTGCGGGGGGGCACCGAAGAGGGCGCCTCCCCGGCGTGCTCGGAGTACGCGACCGCGGCGCGCGAGTACGCCTACGCCGGAATCTTCCTTGCCGCGCTCGCGCTCCTCACGGACAGCTGGCCCTACGGCGCGTGGCTCACCTACGCCCTCTGCCCGCACCACGGGCTGCTCGCCCTCCTCTCCACGCGATGCCGCGTCATGGCGCCCGCGACCACGCGCTACCTCCTCATGGGCCTGCTGCCGCCGGGGGTCTTCGCCTACGTCTCGCGCACGCTTAACGACACGTGGCTCTGCGCGGGGACGCTCCTCGCCGTCGTGCTCGCCCTCGGCCTGGCGCTCGTGGCGCGGGTGACCTACGTGCGCGTCTGCGCGCGCGACTCCGGGCGCTTCTCGGCGGCACTGCCCTGGGCGGTGCTCCCCCTGCTCGCGGCCCCCGTGCTCAACTCGGTGGCCCTCGAGCTCAAGAACGTGCTCGTCGCCCGCGGTGTCCTCTCAAACCCGCGGCCCTATCTCGTCTACGTCGGCCTCACCTGCCTCTCCGCCCTCGCCGCGGCGGCCCTGCTCGTGTGGCGCTCCCGAGAGGGGGGAGGTGCACAGGGCGGCGCGCGCCCGGAAGGGGCGAAGGGGCGCCAGGCCCGTGTGCGGGGCCGCCAGCAGCTCGTGGTGCGCGCCGGCTACGTACTGCTTCTCCTCATGGTGCTCTTCTGCGCCTACCAGCCGGACGCGATGGCGGAGTACGGCAGCGAGTACTTTGAGACCGCCAACCACGGCCTCGCGCTCGACGCGCTCTTTCGCTACGGCGAGCTCCCCCTCGTGGAGAACTTCGACGCCCACATG
>CAZCTE010000258.1:0-2280 GCA_964501395.1 uncultured Atopobium sp. | reverse complement strand
CGCAAAGCGCCCAAGAGCGGCGGCCTCACGTGGGGCGAGAAGGACGGCGGGCCGCCCGACAAGGACGGCCCGCCAGGGTCCAACAAAACAACCCGCCCACGTGGTCAGATTCGTTCCTTGAGATAGACCAGGTTCCCCTCTCCCCCGTCGACGCGCTGGTGCGTCTCGGGGTCGGTCGCCTTGGCGAGAAGCGCCGGCTGGCCCATGAAGACCGTGGGCTGGGCGTCGTCGATGCCGGCCATGATCTCCTCGCAGAGCGCGATGTTTCCGTCGAGGATGCTCACCGGGCTCTCACAGGTTCCGTGCTGGCGGAGCACCCGGTCGAAGCGCGGGGCAAACCCCCTCAGGCGCGTGAGGCTCTCGTGGTAGGCGCCCACCGTCGACGCCTCGGGGAAGATGAGCAGCGTGAAGACGCCGCACGCGTCGCCAAAGAACGCGATGCGCTCCTCCTCGTCGAGCAGGACCATCATGCCCTGGGTGTGCCCCGGAACGTGGATGCACGAGACGTGGAGGTCGCCGAGGTCAAACACGTGCCCGTCGGCGAGCTCGCGGAAGGGTGCGCTCCGCAGCGGCGCAAAGTCCTCGTCGACAAGGTCCTCCGCGCCGGCGAGCCGGCCCACGAGAAACGAGCGGCGGTTCTCGACCGTGCAGTGGCGCTGGACGAGCTCGGCGTCGGCGGGGTGCAGGTACACCTCGTCGAAGGCGGACGCGCCGCTCGCGTGGTCGACGTGGCCGTGCGTGCACACCACCTCGTAGGGCTTGTCACCGAGCAGCCCCTCGACAAAGCCTCGCAGGTCGCCGAGGCCGTATCCCGTGTCCACGAGCAGCGCCGACCCCGACCCCTCGATGAGGTACTCGCAGACGTCTGCGCCGTCCTTGATGCGCGTCACGTGATCGCTGACGCGCTCGGTGGTGAAGGTGACAGGTGCCATGCACGCACTCCTTTCTTGCGACCGCGGCTAGGCGCGCTCGCCTACCGGGCCGTTCTCAAGCTCATCTTCCGTGAAGCCGAAGAAGTAGGTCAGCACCGCGCCGGCGACGAAGCCGATGGCGGCCGTGATGATGGCCATCGTGAAGTTGCTGCCGCCGTCCCCCATGAAGCAGATGAGGTTGAGCGCGTTCGAGCCGCCAACGGCGGCGTAGTGCGTGACGTTCAGCACCGCGGCGACCGCGCCGGTGATGAAGGCCGCGATGCCGTCGGTGATGAAGAGCCGGCGATAGCGGAACATCATGCCGTAGATGAAGGGCTCGCCGACGCCGCCCACGATGTTGGAGATGAAGAAGCCGAGCGCCTGGCTCTTCTCGTGCTTGTTGCGGAGGCGCAGCCAGCTGCCGAACTCAGTGCCGTAGCAGGGCCACAGGCCGATCACGAAGCAGACGAGCAGGAAGTTGTCGTATCCGACCGTCGCGAGCGTCGCGAAGCCGAGCACGTAGAGCGACGCGTGCATGCCCGTGACGACGATGGGCAGGAAGAGCGCGCACAGAATGCCCATCGAGATGATGCGCACCGCGAGGCCGGAGTTGCCCGCGAGCTGGAAGATGAACGCCAGCACATCGCCGATCCATGAGCCGAGCGGCGCGAGGAGGCAGAGCGTGAGCGGGACGGCGACGACCATCGTGAGGAAGGGCGTGAAGACCGTGGTGAGCGCGTCGGGGACGATGCGCCTGAAGAAGCGCTCGAGGTAGTACATCGCAAAGACGCTCAGCAGGATCGGCGCCACCGTCTGCGCGTAGCTCCCCGGCGTGCAGGGGATGCCGTACACGCTGAACGCGGTGCCGTCGGTCGCCATCTGCACGAAGGTGGGCTCGATCAGGATGCCGCCCATGAAGGCGCCGAGCGCCGGCGTGAGCCCGATCTGCTTAGCGGCGTTGTAGCCGAGGTAGATGGGCAGGAAGTAGAAGCCGGCGTTGTAGAGCAGGTTCATCAGGACCGCGAGGTCGCTGTCATCGCTGATGACGTTGAGCATCGTGGATCCGAGCACCACGGACACCGTCTTGAAGAGACCGGCGCACAGAAGCACCGGGATCATGGGCACCATGGAGCCGGAGAGGTAACCCAAGATGTTGTTGCCGACGCGCTTGAGCGTGAGCGGCTCCTTCGGCTGATCCGGGTCGAGGTTCTCGTCGATGGCCGCCTTCTTGGCAAAGCCGCCGAGCTGGCACAGCTCGTCGTAGACCTTGGGCACGTTCTGACCGATGATCACCTGGAATTGGCCGCCGGACTCCTGGGCGCCGATGACGCCGTCAATCTTCTTGATCTGCTTGGCGTCGGGGATGCCG
>CAZCTE010000257.1:0-2283 GCA_964501395.1 uncultured Atopobium sp. | reverse complement strand
TCTTCCGTTTTCAAGGTCCCAACACTCACAATCTCAACGCTTTACCGTGCGGCGCTTTGAGCCCGCCGCTCAGCGACCACGCGCTCGGGGTCCTCGGTCGAGCCCTCCGGGAGCCGGGCCACAATGCCCAGCCCCACGCGCGTCTTCACGCGCCGGCCGCAGATCTCAAAGCTCAGGTACGCCACGCTGCGGCGACGGTCCACCTCGGAGATCATGGCCTCGCAGCCCGTGAGCGGGCCCTCCGTGACCACGATCCTGTCGCCCACCGCCACGCCAAAGGACATGGGCACCGTGCGGCAGTCCTTCTTTGTCACGGATGAGAGCCAGGCCTCGTCCTCCCGGGAGAGGGGCGCGTAGGCGCCGTCCCGCTTGAGCACGCGGGCGAACTCGGGAATCTTTGCGAGGTCGCGACCCAGCTGCGCGGGGTCCTGCGTCACCACGAAGAGGTAGCCCACCAGGAGCGGCTTCTCCACGCGGCGGAACTCCCCGCGCACCTTGATCTCCGTCTCGTAGCGCGGGAGGAAGCACTCCTCCACCACGCCGGGGGTGGCCACGTCCTCTATGAGACGGGCCATGCGGGCCTCGCTACCGCCCGTGACCTGCACGACGTACCACACGCTCGCATCACCGCCTTGGGGTGTTCGTTTGGGGTTGAGGGGTTGGGGGAAGAGACGCGGGGGTGAGGTTGGGGCGGGCGCACTGGCCACCATCACCAACGGCGGCCTGAAAGGTTTCAGCGGACGCACTGGCCTTATCGGCGGGCGCGCCAACACCTACGCTTACTGCGGGCGCCGGCCTCATCGGCGACTGCGCCATCGGCCGGACTTCTCGGCAGCCATGCCTACGGCTACGCCAGCGGCTGGGCCTTTCGTCCCCTGTCGGCAGCCGCACCGGTGCCGCCAGCCAAGCCTTCGGCCCTACCGGCAACTGGCGCCGGCCACCGAACGCGTCTCTTCATTCCCTTGCGCCCTCGAAGCCCGCCTGCTGCACCGCTCCGACGACCGAGGTATGTGAGCAAATCCGCCCCCTAGGGGCGAGCTTGCTGCGCGCGAGCCGCGGGTCCGTCCGTGGGCCGCGCGCAAGAAGCTCCGTGCTAAATTTCCGCTAGGTCTTTGTCGCAATCTCCAGCCCCACGCGCAGGAGCCCCTCGCCCGGGCCGCACTCGAGCCAGGCACAGCGCTTGTGGCGGTCCACCCGACGGACCAGGCCCTCCCGGCCCACGAGGGCGCCGCGCTGCACGCTGAGCCGGCCCCGGTCAAGGCGCCCCTCGGAGAATCGGATGACGTGGTCGACCCCGCCGAGCGCAGTGAGGAGGCTGGCGTCCTCCTGGGAAAGCGACGCCATGCGGCCGCCCACCTGCGGAATCCGGGCGTGCGACGTGAGCAGGCCCAGCCGCCGCTCGAGCAGCTCGGGGTCCGCAACGTCGAGAATCAGGTACGAGGGGAAGGTTGGAAGGAGCTCCCTGGTCCAGGAGCCATGCCTGCGGACGCGGAACTCCGTCTGGAGGGAGAAGCAGTCATTGAGGGCGTCACCGGAGATGCGGGCCACGCGACGCGCCATGGCGCGCTCGTGCCCGGGGGTGACATGCATAACGTGGAGGGTGGTGTGGATTGCGGCGGGGACGGGACCGTCTGCCGCAGTAGCGATGCCGGTTGAGGTTGCGGCGCTGGTTGCGGTTGCGCCTGAGGTGGCGGTGGCGCCTGCCGCACCGGGAGTGATACTGGCGACGGCACCGGAAGGGGCTACCCTAGAATCGAGCACCCCCCCCCCGAAGCGTTTTCTCGGCCTCGGGGGTTATGAGGACGGAGTCCCCCGCGACGGCGCTGACACCGTTGGTGATCTGGACGCCCTGTGAAAGCAGCGTGCAAGCCTGCTGTGTCTCCATGGCGCCCCTCCCGTCCCTTTTCGCCGACCTTCTCGCCGTCGCACGTGTTGGCGCTCGTCAGATGCTACGCCCCACGCGGCGTACTCTAGCGCGCATTCTGCATTTATACAACAGCCTGAAACATGGAGGAGGGGGGTTAGCCTGAAAATCACACAGATGTGTGGGAGGTCCGTGCTGGCCGGCGGGCTCGCGCGTGGGCTCTCTGAACTCACCGCGGGATGCGCGCAGCCCGGCGGAGGGTATGCGTTCTCATCGGGATGGTATGCGCTCTTCCCGCTCAGGGTATGCGCTCCGAATAAAGTTCGATGTTCTTCTATCAGGCCTCTGACCTGCGGTAACACGATTCCGGGCAGCGAATCAAGCTCACGACCGAGCGCATACCCTCCCATCTGGGGCGC
>CAZCTE010000256.1:0-2285 GCA_964501395.1 uncultured Atopobium sp. | reverse complement strand
TCTCGTTCTCCATCTCGCGCGCGGCGCGCTTGGCGAGCTTCTTGAACGAGAAGGGCTCCGTGTATCCCTGGGGGGCGGCCCCGAACACGGAGCCTATGCGTCCCTCGAAATCAGAAAGGAAGCTCATAGTACGTCGTCCTCGCCTTCCATATCCCAAACGATCGGACCTTCGAAGGCCGTCGCAATGCACAAAACACTTGCCAAGAATACCGCAAGGATCATGGCCTCCCCGTCAAGGTAGCCCCATATACTGCCATTCTCCATTCTGGCCGCGACAATCTCTGATACCAGCAGGCACGCGAGCCCCAGGATCTGGCCCGCAACGCCCGCGGCCGTGGTGCCCCGGCCACGCAGGAGCGAGACCACGAGCCCGCACGCGGCGCAGCCCGCGGCAACCACCCAGAGGCGGGGGCCTGCCATCTGCGTGGCGAGCTCCGCGAAGACGGCCGTGGCCACAAAGCGCTGGGAGACGGCGGTCTGAAAGACCGTGCCCAGGCAGAAGCCGGCCGCGCCCGTGACGGCCGCCTCGAGGGGCCTGAGCGAGTAGCCGGCGACCGCCGCCCCCGCCACGGGGGAGGGCAGGCAGCACGGCAGGACCATGGACAGGCTCGTGAGGCTGCCGCGCCTCCCCACGCGCAACCACCACCAGGCGAGAACCGCGGCAACGGCCAGGGCGAGGGGGAGGGAGAGCTGCGCGGGCCCCGTGACCCAGAGGGCGGCCACGAGCGCGAGCCCCACGAGGGCCGATCCCAGGGGCGTCCAGACCGCCGCCGCGCCGGCGCACACGAGCGCCACCACGGCCACGAGCTCGTCGGTGGCACCCTCGAGCTGGGGGAGGGCGCTTCTCGTCGCCGAGAAGACCGCGAGCGCCGTCGCGCCGCGCACGACGAGGCCGGGAATCCAGGGCATGCGGACCAGCAGGGGCGGGACCTCGGCGGCACGGCGGTTGGGCTGCGAGCCGTCGTCCGTCTCGGCCTGCTCAACGAGCTCGCGGAGGGACTCGGCGCCCTCGCGGGGGTCCCCGAGGGAGGGAAGGAGGTCGTCCGCGAGGTCGCGCACGTCGGCGGGGCGCTCGGCCGGGTAGAAGGACAGCGCCTCCCCGAGGGCGAGGGCGGGCTCGCCGGCCAGCTCAGGGCAGATCTTTCCTAGGGCGAGCCTGGGTCCGTGCTCAATTAGGCGCAGCGACGCCGCGGCGCTGTCCGCCGCGAAGGGGGACTGCCCGGTGAGCGCCTGCCACACCACCACGGCGAGGGAGAACACGTCCGTGCGCTCGTCCACGAGCATCCCCTGGATCTGCTCGGGCGGCATGTAGCCCACGGTCCCGCCGCGGGCGCCGCCGTAGCCGGCCGCCGAGGCGAGCGCGGCCATGCCAAAGTCGGCGAGCTTCACGACGCCCTGGCGGTCCACCATGATGTTCGTGGGCTTGATGTCCAGGTGCAGGACGCGGTTCTCGTGAGCGAAGGCCAGGGCCTTGGTCACGGAGTCGAGGACGTGCGCGCACTCCTCCGCGGTGAGGCGGCCTCCCTCCACGCGGGCGAGAAGCTCGGCCAGGTTGAGCCCGTCGACGTACTCCATCACCAGGTAGGCGTAGGTGCCGTCGGACTCGAAGTCGTAGACGGTGACGATGTTGGGGTGGGCGAGCATGCAGGCGGTGCGGGCCTCTGCCAGGGCCTCCTCTGCCGTGGTCGTGGCGGCCTCGTCCACGATGGGCATGCGCTTGATGGCCACGCGCCTTTGGAGGCGCAGGTCCCAGCAGGTGCACACGGTGCCAAAGCCTCCGGTGCCCCGGCGCTCGAGGACGCGGTACCTGCCGAGGAGGATCTCCTCGCGGGGCGCGGCCTGCTGCGGGGTCTGTTGCGTGGCGGCGTGCCGCGCGACGGTCTGCTGCGGGGAGGCCTTGCTCTGGCCGTTGGCCCGGTGTGAGGCGGCGTGCCGTGGGGCGCCTTGCTGCCGCGAGGCGCTCGCGCCTCCCCATGGTGACGTGGACGTGCTCACGGCCCCTCCTTCGCCTGCGCTGCGCGTACCGTGGTGCGACATTCTACCGCGTGGGCGTGGCGCCGCTCTTCTGTGGCCCGGGGCTCAGGTCAGCCGCCTCTCACGCTCCTCTCGCCGCTCGTGCGGTCCGTCCTGGCAAACCATCCCAAAAGAAACCCTTGGCAGCAACCAACGCTTGCGCTACACTGTCCCCTGCACGCGGGCGTGGCGGAATTGGCAGACGCGTACGGTTCAGGTCCGTATGGGGGCAACTCCATGAAGGTTCAAGTCCTTTCGCCCGCACCATGAGA
>CAZCTE010000255.1:0-2286 GCA_964501395.1 uncultured Atopobium sp. | reverse complement strand
CTGCCATGAAGAAGCGTCGTCTGTTCCCCGCCCTTGCCTGCCTGGCGGCTGCGGTTCTCGCCGTCGCGGTGCTCGTCGGCTGCAGCTCCAGTTCCAGCTCCGACTCGTCCGGCTCCAGCTCGTCGGACACCACCGAGACGGCCAGCACGAGCGCCGCGGACACCGGCGTCCTCATCGTGGGCTTTGACTCCTCGTACCCGCCCTACGGCTACGTGGGTGACGACGGCGAGTACACCGGCTTCGACCTCGAGCTCGCCGCCGAGGTCGCCGAGCGCAACGGCTGGGAGCTCCAGCTCGAGCCCATCGACTGGGACGCCAAGGACACCCTGCTCGACAGCGGCGCCATCAACTGCATCTGGAACGGCTTCACCGTCGAGGGGCGCGAGGACGACTACGAGTTCTCCGAGTCCTACATGCTCAACGCGCAGGTCGTGGTCGTGCGCGCGGACTCCGGCATCACCTCGCTCGAGGACCTCGCGGGCGCCGCGGTGATCACCCAAATCGACTCGGCCGCGCTCGAGGTGCTCGAGGGCGACCAGGCCGACCTCGCCGCCACCTTTGCCTCGCTCGAGACCATCAGCGACTACAACACCGCGTTCATGCAGCTCGAGTCGGGCGCCGTCGACGCGGTGGCCTGTGACCTCTCCATCGCCGCCTACCAGATCGCCGCCAACCCGGACGCCTACGTCATGCTCGACGAGCAGCTCTCGAGCGAGCACTACGCGGTGGGCTTCAAGCTGGGCGACGAGGAGACCGCCGAGCTGGTCACCCAGACCCTCAAGGAGATGGACGAGGACGGGTTCATCGAGGAGCTCTGCGAGAAGTACGCCGACCAGGGCATCTCCTACGAGAACTGGTGCCTGGAGTAGGGGCGGGCCGGCTGACGGGCCGCTAGGCTCGCCGACGGGCAGAACCCGCCAGGCGCGGGCCGTACGACCCAGGGGGCCGTGAGCAAGCAGAAACCGTGACCTGCGGGAACCGTGACCCAAAGGGACCTCCCCTCCCTTTGGGTCACGACGTGAAGGGAGCGCCGTGGAACTCACCACCATGATCGGGATGCTCGGCGAGGGGTTTCTCGTCAGCCTGCAGATCTTTGCCCTCACGCTCGTGGGGGCGCTTCCGCTGGGGATGCTCGTCGCCCTCGCGCGCATGAGCCGCTTCAAGCCGCTTGCCCTGCTGGCCCGGCTGTACATCTCCATCATGCGCGGTACGCCCCTCATGCTGCAGATGTTTGCCATCTACTTTGCGCCGTACTACGTCTTTGGCATCAATCTCACAACCGACAGCAAGTGGTACGCTACCATCGTGGCCTTCATCATCAACTACGCCGCCTACTTCGCGGAGATCTACCGCTCGGGCATCCAGTCCATCCCGCGCGGCCAGCACGAGGCGGCCGAGGTCCTGGGCTACTCCCGCGCGCAGACCTTCGTGCGCATCGTGCTGCCGCAGGTGGTCAAGCGGGTCATGCCGTCGGTGACCAACGAGGTCATCACGCTGGTCAAGGACACCTCGCTCGCCTTCTCCATCGGCGTGATCGAGATGTTCACGGTGGCCAAGCAGCTCGTGGCGAGCCAGGTGAGCATGCTGCCCTTTGCCATTGCGGCGGCGTTCTACTGGGTGTTCAACCTCGTGGTGGACGCCGCTGCCGGGCAGATCGAGAGAAAGCTGGGCTACTACCATGACTAGCGAGACGCGCAGGGCGGACGAGAGGCGCGCGGGACGCGTGGCGGACAGTGGGCGCGCGGCCGGGGGTGCGGACCTGACGGGCGACGTGCGCGCGGCGGGCGGCACGGGCGCCGCGCGGGAGAGCCGCCCCGTTGTCCGCCTCGAGCATGCCCAGAAGAGCTTCGGCGAGACGCGCGTCCTGCGTGACATCTCGCTCTCGGTGGAGCCGGGCGAGGTGGTGGCTGTCATCGGCCCCTCGGGCGGCGGCAAGTCAACGCTGCTGCGCTGCCTCACGCTGCTCGAGCGCCTGGACGCGGGGACCCTCGCGTACGAGGACGTCACCGTGGCGCAAAACGGCGCCTACGGCGACAAGGCCACGCTCGCGGCGGCCCGCCAGCGCTTTGGCCTGGTGTTCCAGAACTACAACCTCTTCCCGCACTTCTCGGTGCTGAGGAACGTGATGGACGCGCCCGTGTGCGTGCAGAGGCGTGACCGTGCGGAGGCGGAGGCCGAGGCCCGGGCGCTGCTGGCAAAGATGGGGCTCGCCGGCTGCGAGGACAAGGTGCCCTGCCAGCTCTCCGGCGGGCAGCAGCAGCGCGCGAGCATCGCCCGGGCCCTGGC
>CAZCTE010000254.1:0-2292 GCA_964501395.1 uncultured Atopobium sp. | reverse complement strand
ACGTCGGCTTAGTTTAGCACCGCTCCCCCGTCTGCGCGGGGTCTTCACGCGGGGGGCTCGGGCACGGCGGGCTCGGGCGCAGCAGGACCCTCCTGGCGATAGGCCTCGAGAAACTCCGTCGGCGACAGGCCGTAGGCGCTTTTGAACGCACGGAAGAAGGTGCTGTAGGTGGAGAAGCCGGCAAGCGAGGCCGCGAGCGTAACCGGCTCCCCCTTGAGCATGAGCGTCTTGGCCTCGATGAGCCGACGCGTGGTGACGTAGCGGTGAAAGCTCGTCCCCAGCTCCTCGCGCAGGACCTTCTCGACCGCCCCCTCGCTCACCAGGAGCTCGCGTGCCACGTCCCGCGCGGTGACAGGGGTCCGGAAGGCCCGCTCTATGGCGCGCAGCAGCCGGTCGAGGAGCGTGTCGTTCGTCACGGCGGGACGCTCCTTGCCGCGCTGGGTGAAGCGGTGCATCTCCACGAGCAGCTCCACCACACGCGCGCAGGCGGCCAGCTGCCAATCGAGGTCCCTGCGCTTGTCCTCGCGCACGATGTCGCCGATCAGCCCGCGAAACTGATCGTCGGCGTTAGCCTCCGCCGTCCTGAGCACGCCGGGCCGGAAGAGCTCCTCCTGGTCAAGCTCCGCATACGAGGCCATGGAACGAACGAAGCCCTCGTTGACCCAGACGACCAGCCGGTCGTACGTCCCGGTGGTGGGAGGCACGACGGGCCGATGGCCCACCTGCGGGGGCACGAAGATGAGGTCGCCGGTCCCCACCTGGTAACGCGTGGCCGCGAGGATGTAGTCGACCGGGCCCCGCTCGACGAACACGATCTCGAAGAAGGGGTGCGTGTGGAGGTCGACCGCGGTACCCGGGCCGCTCGAGTCGGTGTGCGCGTTCACGAAGCCGTCGTCCATGTCCAGCTCGCCGTACAGGATCGAGCTCTTGAGCTGCGCAGCGTCGCGCACCTCGCGAAGTGCCTCACTTCTCCTCATGGGGACCTCCCACGTCAAAGACGCGCCGAAAAATGCAATGTCAAAAACGTAAACGACAATGGTCGCCGAAAGGGAATTCCATAGCATTATCACCAATGATAGGCAGCAAGGACCCACCTGCCATCTGCAAGGCTAACAAGAGGGGCGTAGAGCGCCGCGCCGCGTGCCCGGCCCGTGGGCCGTGTGCCCCGTCAGCGCCCCGCGCGAAAACATATTGCAGAAACGGAGGGTTCCACATGGCCAATTCCTCATCAACCAACACCGGGGGCACGAGCACCCTGACCTTCAGGCACAAGTTTGGGTATGCCCTCGGCGACCTCGGCGGATGCATGACCTTTGCCCTCATGGGCTCGCTGGTCACCCGCTACTACACCAACGTCCTGGCGATCGACACCACGGTCCTGGCCGTGATCCTGCTCGTCTGGAACGTCTGGGACGCCATCAACGACCCGCTCATGGGCATCCTCATGGACAAGGTCTACGCCAAGAACCGCAACCCCAAGGGCAAGTTCCGCCCCTGGCTCCTGCGGATGACGCCGCTGCTGGCGGTGACGGCCATCGCGTTCTGGACGGTGCCGAGCTACTTCGACGGCATCACGATGCTCGTGCTGCTCTTCTTCCTCAAGCTCCTCTACGAGGGCTGCTACACGATGTTCAACATCCCCATGGGCTCGCTTCTTGGCGCCATGGCCAACAACGACGAGGAGCGCTCCGTCCTCTCGAGCGCCCGCGGCTTCGGCTCGCTCATCGGCAACGTGCTGCCCCTCATGATCATGCCGCAGCTGCTGGAGCTCTACGGCGACACCTCCTTTGCGTTTGGCCTGGGCGGCACCATCTGCGCGCTCATCGGCTTCGTGTGCTGCCTGTTCCACTACCTCTGGACGGAGGAGCGCAACCTCGCCGCCGTCGAGGCGGTCGGCTCTGAAGACGGCATCAAGTTCAAGGACATCCTCCATCTCTTCACCCAGAACCGCGCCTTCATCGCCCTCATCGTCCACGGCTTCTGCATCTGCTTCCAGCAGTACGTGGCCTCAACGCTCTCGACCTACATGTTCAGCGACGTGCTCGGCAGCATCGGCATCATGAGCCTGCAGAGCCTCTTCTCCATGGTCATCGGCGTGGTCACCCTCGCGGCCTCCCCGCTGCTCACCAAGAAGCTGGGCCTCGAGAAGCTGGTGCGCGCGTGCCTGCTGATCGCGGCGGTCGCCTACGTGGCCCTGTTCGGCTACATGATGGCCTTTGACGTGAACGCCATGGTCTTCCTGGTGTGGAGCAGCGTCGCCAGCGGCGTCGCCGGCGTCTCGATCTACATGCA
>CAZCTE010000253.1:0-2318 GCA_964501395.1 uncultured Atopobium sp. | reverse complement strand
CTTCCTCGGTTGGGAGCAGTATGGCCCGCACCAGGCCGTTGCCACAAGCAACGCGCAGTAACAGCTGTACGAAGAGCGCCGCAACACCCGTCGAGGCGCTGCGGCGCACTGCGCAACTCGTGTTGCTCCCCCATCCGACAGAGGCGAGGAGTCGGGAGCTCTTACGCTTCGGTGAACACCTTCGCCATGATCTTCCAGTCGTTCTCGTCCTTGAGAAGCGCGTGATAGTCCACGTAGTCGCCGCCGTGGTAGCTCGCGAGAATCACGCGCACCACCGCCACGTTCCCAATGACCTCGAGCACGTCGATACGACCGGTGGAGCCGGTCGGGCCGGCCGCCGTGACGTCGTCAAAGCGGTTGAAGTACCTACTTTGATGTAAGGAACTTACCTTGAGGAAAGCGTGCGAGCTTGGACGATAAGGACCGTGCACAGGCGGGCGGCGCACCGACAAGACAGGAGAGGGGCTGATACGGGAGGTAGGCAGCGTCTTGGCGCTCGCAGTGCAGGGAGGGCAGCACGAGTGCAATCCCGTGCCGCCCTCTGGCTTTGCTTGTGGCTCCTTGCCCGAGCGGCTAGCTCCTCCTGCGCCGCAGAGCGAGGCCAAGTCCGGCCATGCACGCGCCCGTCAGGGCAAGCGGGGCGGCGATGAGGGCATCCTCGCCGGTCTTGGGGAGGGCGTCGCTCGACTTTAAAGAACCGCTGGAGCCGGAGCTGCCGGAGGGCGTGGTGCCGCCGGAGTCGTCGGTCTCGACGTCAACGGGATCGGCGGTCTCGATAACCTCGCCATCCCCGTCATCCTCGTCCGTGGGGAGGGGTGTTTCGGCTTCCGGCACCGTGACGGTCCACTCGTCCTGGTCCTCGCCGGCGTTGTCGGAGGTCACCGTGGCGACGTTGGTGAGCGTCTGCCCCTCTGTCCCCTCGTCGACCGTGACGGAGTAGGTAATCTCGACCTCGTCGTCATAGGTCACGTTGCCAATCACGACCGTCAGAGTGCCGCCCTCGGGGTCGTACGACGCGGCACCCTCCAGGGCTTCACCGTTCACCGTAACGACGACCGAGCCCTCGACATAGATCAGGCCGTCGGGAATCGTGTCCGTGACCACAACGCCGGTTGCGGTGGCATTCTCCACCGTCTGGGACACGCTCAGCACGTAGTCAATCGTGTCGCCGGGCTCCGCGGTCGTGGCGCTGCCGGTCTTCTCGATGGAGATGGCGGGCTCAGGGTCGGGCTCATCCGCATCCGGAATCGTAATCGTCGTTTTAAAGCGGTTGTCGAAGGTGACCTCTGCGGTCTCTCCAGCTGTGATTGTGCCTAATGTTGTATTGCTTTTTTGACCATTGATCCAAACTTCACAGTGTCCTGCGATGCCAGACGTGTTCTCGGTCACGGTATAAGTTGCGTTCTCAGGCAGACCAAGAATGGTGAGACTTTGGCCATGCGTGAGCTCAAAAGTGTAGGTGCCATCATCACCGAATTTCACAGTAGTGGCGGTAGAGCCACCTGGAAGGATGGCAGATATATCACTAGAGCTAGGTGTGTCGTTAGCGTCTTTTAGAGTTACCGTGAAGGAGTACTTATCTGTTGTCTTCTGGGCGTAGGTTGCATCGCCTGAGACCACCTTGGTGATGGTTAGGGAACCAGGAGCCTTGTAGAGCTTTGGCGAGTCGACGGTGACGGATTCGAGGTGAGTCGTCACTACCGCCTCTGTTGTCTCCGACGACTCCTCAGTCCCTATTGTCTCCGTCTCCGGCGAGCTACCGGCCTCTGACAATCCTGTCGGTTCCTCCGGCGACGACGCCTCTCCACTCGTACTTGAGTCATCTGTACTTGTTGTGGTGTACGTAGTGTACACTGCGGCCGTTGTGAGGGCGGCGCCGTTGCCGTCGGTACCGCTACCGTTGGTATCCTTGAACTCGTCGTTATCCGTGCGGAAGTCTGTATCTTTGTCGTCTAGACTCACCGAGATAGATATGTCTATTACCCAGTCATCGGTGGTGAGGATGCTGCCATCTGCATTGCAAGTGTCTGTGCTCAGATTGGTGAACTCTATAGTGGCTACGGTGTTGCCGTCGCTATCTTCCTCTACGCTCACAACCTTGTAGTCAAAAGAGCTTTTCTCACCACCGGAGTTCCTCACCGTGATGGCGTAGTTGTCGTAGTTGCCGTCACTGTCTTCGTCATCGCCAGAGTTCGTTGCCGTGGCGCCCTCGTCGGAACCCACTTCCGCACTGTCGTCGCTTTCGTTGTCGGCTGTATCTATCTCAAACTCACTGTCGATTGTCGTGGTAATCGTCACCGAGGTCGGGGCATACTCAA
>CAZCTE010000252.1:0-2328 GCA_964501395.1 uncultured Atopobium sp. | reverse complement strand
CGCGCGAATGGGGGGAGGAGACATCCGGGCCTAGGCGCGGGATGCCTGTGTCTGGGGCCCAGCTGCTCTATAGTGAGAGGCGCCCGGGACGGTCCGGGCGCCTCTCACGTGGGGACAGGGGGTACGCACATGGCCGAGGAATGTCTGACGGAGGACCTGCTCGAGCGGCTGCTTGCCTCCTCGACGCCAGACGAGTATCTGGACGAGAGTCTCACGATTGATCGGGGCTTGCCCGATTACCTACACGAGCTGCTTGGCGAGAAGGGGCTGCGGCGCTCGGCCGTGGCGCGAGCCTCCGGTCTCAACGCCACGTTCGTCTACGATGTCTTTGCTGGCAAGAGCCGCTTGAGCAGGGACAACGCGATCATGCTTGCGCTGGGCTTGAGATGCAGCCTCCGAGAGACCCAACGCCTGCTTCGCCTCGACGGGGTTTCCGAGCTCTGGCCCAAGGTGCGCCGCGACGCCGTGATCATTTGGTGCGTCCGGCATGGCTGCACGCGCTCCCAGACAGATGACGAGCTCTGGCGTCTGGGCGAGAAGACCCTTCTCGGCACCGGCCCGCTGCGCTGAGCCTCCGACAGCTACCATTCAGTTGCGAACTGAGGAATCAGTCCCCGACTAAATATAAACTCAACCATGTTGAGCAGGGCAAGGCGTCAAGGGGCGGACTTCCGTGAATGACGAGCACGTCATGCATGCTATGGGCATCGATGACACATATCATGTCGAGCGCGTGCTCGCCAGTAGGCCAGAGGGCACGACCGAAATCGTGACTCTCGACGGTTCAGGCCCCTTCGTTCGAAAGAGGATTCCCTCCAAGCAGGCGCGACGGGGCGTATGGGCAACTCTCGCGGAGTGCTCCTGCTCGCGCCTTCCCCATGTTATTGCCTCTTACGAGATGCCTGATGAGTTTGTGGTGGTCTACGACTATATCCCGGGTGAGACCTTGGAGCAGAGAGTCGTCCTGCATGGGCGCCTGACCGAGGGGGACGCTTGTCGGGTGGTTCTGCAGATGTGCGAGGCCGTGGGGGCGCTTCACGATCGCGGCATCGTGCACAGGGACATCTCACCCGCCAACGTGATTATGTCCGGAGATGGGGCTCATCTCGTGGACTTGGGAATCGCCAGCTTTAGGGGGGAGGGCGCCACACGCGACACCACGCATATGGGTACGTGGGGCTTCGCCTCCCCCGAGCAGTGCGGCTTTGCCCAGACAGATGTCCGCTCAGACGTCTACTCCCTCGGACGTCTTCTGGGATACCTGCTCACGGGCGTGAGGCCCAACGAGGGCCAGTACGAGTCCCTTCTGGCGGACGAGGAGGTCGTTCCTCCATGGCTGCATGCGATCATCGGGCGAGCGTGCGCCTTCGAGCCCAGTGCGAGATACCAGAGCGTCAACGAACTCTACGCAGCTCTGTCGGCCAAGGGCGAGCCGTCGGCGTCGGAGGGCACCTCCGAGATTGCGGCATCATCCACAGGTATAGCCAAAGGGGCGGGGCGGCCTCCTCGGGCGCTCCTGGTGATTGTGATTCTTGTCGTGATAGCCGCTGTGATTGCTCTTGCCGCGCTGAGTGTGCGCGGGAAGACGGAGGCGGACACCGGCACCGCTCAGGGCGATGATGTCCCAGGGCAGCTTGTTGACGCGCGCGACGATGCGGACGAGAGCACCGCTGGTGAGGATGACCAAGATGTCGACGAGGTCACGTCCGATGTCTCCGACGCCGCCGGCAGCGCCACCGTGGTGCCGGACGAGAACCCTCTCGAGATCGTTGAGTCTGGATGGCAGGTCACCTCAACCGGCTCGGTGATCTTTGCCTATGCCCTGAGAAACACCGGGGATGCGATGGTACAGTATCCCAACGTGACCGTGACCGGGCGTGACGCAGACGGCCTGGTGGTCTTTTCCTACGAAAGCACCACCTATGGGGTGGCGGGAGGAGAGACGTTCTATACCGCTGGCCTTGCCGACGCCGATGAGTCGGTGGTCACCGTGGAGTTTGTTCCCGAGGAGCCGCAGGAGTGGAACTACTCCGCAACGGGCAGTCTGCCCGTTTATGAGATAGTCGAGGCCCACCCCGCCTCCGACGGCTGGAGCTTCCTCGGGGAGGTCAGGACCGTGAGCGAGGGCGGTAGCGGCGGAATTGTCAGCGAGGTGGAGGTGGTCGTGGTCCTTCGCGACGATGACGGCAGCATCGTCGGTGGCTGCACCGGCTTTGTGAGCGCCCCCGCAGAGGGCGAGACCAGGTCCTTTGAGGTGCTCACCGGGTCTCTTCTCGAGTACGCGTCCTACGAGGTTTACGCGAATCCCTGGTAGTCACCCTACAGCCC
>CAZCTE010000251.1:0-2329 GCA_964501395.1 uncultured Atopobium sp. | reverse complement strand
CGTCGTTGAGACCTTCATGAAGTACGTCCGCGAGACCGACACCTACCGCAACTCGGTCCCCACGACCTCGATCCTCACGATCACCTCGAACGTGGTCTACGGCAACGCCACCGGCAACACCCCGGACGGCCGCCGCGCCGGCGAGCCCTTCGCGCCTGGCGCCAACCCCATGCACCGTCGCGACACGCACGGCGCCGTGGCCTCCCTCGCCTCCGTGGCAAAGCTCCCGTTCAAGGACGCGCAGGACGGCATCTCCAACACGTTCTCCATCGTGCCCAACGCCCTGGGCAAGGACGCTGCCGTCATGTTCGACGAGCTCGACCTCGACGCCCTGGGCGTGGACATCCAGATCGAGAACCCCGCCCCCGACTGCGGCTGCTGCTAGCAGACGTCGCGCCACCGGCCGGCACCACGCGGCCGCAGGCCCGAGATCCGGTCGACCCCGTGCGGCCGGCGGCCCCCGGGCGCGGCACCATCCGATGCGCGCACCGCGAACGGCGGGCTTCATCAATTGCCACGCACGCGGTAGCAGTTATCGGGTACACTGAGAGAGTCACGCCCGCCCCCGGCGCGGGGGCGGGCCCCTCGAGAAAGGAACACGCATGAGCGCTTCTGCCGAGCAGGTCGACAACCTCGTCAGCATGATCGACGGCTACGTGGAGGAGGGCGGCCACCACCTCAACGTCAACGTCTTCACCAAGGAGACGCTGCTTGACGCGCAGGCCCACCCCGAGAAGTACCCGCAGCTCACCATCCGCGTCTCCGGCTACGCGGTGAAGTTCAACTCCCTCACCAAGAAGCAGCAGGACGACGTCATCTCCCGCACCTTCCACGAGGCGATGTAGCCAACCTCGCTCGTGGGCGCCGCCCCGGGGGTTGCACGCAACGTGCTTCGCGCTTTGCGCTCAGAAACGTTGCTTTGCAACCCCCGGGGCGGCTTCGTTCTGCTACGTTTCTGCCATCGGGCGCGTGGAAAGGTGCGGATGTGACTGTGGGTACCGGGGGGACTGGGCGCGAGGTTGTTGCCGACCCTGAGGTTGTCGGGCGGGTCCACTCCATAGAGAGCTTTGGAACGGTGGACGGGCCCGGGACGCGCCTCGTGGTGTTCTGCCAGGGCTGCCCCATGCGCTGCTCGTACTGCCACAACCCCGACACCTGGGAGTTCTGCCGCCCGGACCGCAGCGGCTCCGGCACGGACGTCACCGTGGCGGAGGTCCTCGAGCGCTTCGAGCGCAACCGCCCCTTCTACCGGCGCGGCGGCATCACCGTCACCGGCGGCGAGCCCCTGGCCCAGCCGGACTTCGTTGCCGCCCTCTTCCGCGCCGCCCACGCCGCGCCCGCCGGGCGCATACACACCTGCCTCGACACCTCAGGGGCCACGTACTCCGCCGCGGGCGCGGGGCGCTTCTCGGCCCTTCTCGACGAGACGGACCTCGTGCTTCTGGACATCAAGACCTCTGACGCGGAGCGGCACGAGTCCCTCTGCGGCCTGCCCGCAAGCCATGCCCGAGAGCTGGGCGACGAGCTCGCCCGCCGCGGCATACCCACGGTGGTCCGTCACGTGGTGGTCCCCGGCATCACGGACTCCGAGGAGGAGGTCGCCGGCGTGGGCCGCATCATCGGCGACTGGGACAACGTGGTGGGGCTCGACCTTCTCCCCTACCACACCATGGGCAAGGCCAAGTACGAGAGGCTCGGGATCGCCTACCCCCTGGAGGGCGTGCCGGCCATGGACTCCGGTCGCGCCAAGGAGCTGCGGAAGGTCGCCCTCGCGGCCCGCGCGCAGCGCCGCGCCGAGCGGGGCAAGTAGGCCGCCAGCCCAGGCAGCCAGTAAACCAGAGCCCATGTGCGCCTGATCGCCTGCTTGCCAGAGCCCCCATGGGGCCCCGAGCCCCGAGGCGGAACAGCCGAAATAGGTCCACCTGCGCAGGGGGTACGATTCGTGTACGCCTGATGACGCCACGCCCGCATCTGGCTGCAGCCTGCGTACACCCAGCAGCGCCACGCGTACACTCGATGGGGGCGCGATTGAGTGTACGCATCACCAGGTACACTCGATCCGAATTTGGCGCATACGCGTACACTCGACGCCATTTCTGGGCGGGGTTGCGTACACCTGATTTCGAAATGCGTACACTCGACGACAAGGCCCGTCCGATGTACGCAGGTCGTCACCAAACGTACGCAGCCTCCGTGCCCCACGACCAGCCAAGTCGGTGACGACCGAGCTGAACGTCCGTCCGCGCAAATCGGCTGAAACCAAGCCACAGCGGCAAAGCCCCGTCAACGTAGCCCCGCACCCCGTTCATCGTTTCAATTAGCCCCTTGC
>CAZCTE010000250.1:0-2350 GCA_964501395.1 uncultured Atopobium sp. | reverse complement strand
CCGGAGCGCATGCGCAACGAGGGCCTGGCCGCCACGATCGACCTCGAGCCCCTCTGGGACGAGATGGCCGCCTGCGCGCACGACTGCGGGCGGCGCGTGGAGCTCTCCACGGCGGGCTGGCGCAAGGGGGTGGGGGACTACTACCCCGCGCGCGGCCTGCTCGAGCGCTTCCTCCGCGCCGGGGTGCCCATCACCGTGGGCTCGGACGCCCACCGACCGGCCGACGTCTGCGACGGCATCCGCGCCGCCTACGCACACGCCTGGGACGTGGGCTACCGCAGCTTCGAGGCGCCGCGCGCGGACGGCTCCTGGGAGCGCGTGCCCCTGCGGTAGGGAGGCGCGGCCCGAGGCGAGAAGGCCGGCGTGCCCTGCGGGCGTGACGGCGGGGGAGCCCGCCGCGCGGCCCGACCTTCTCGCCGCCCGTGAATTATCTGCTGCGAAGCGGGTACAATGCAGAAGTTTGCTAAACTGGCAAGGCTGCGAATTTCGCGGGCGTGGTGGAACTGGTAGACACGCTGGATTTAGGTTCCAGTGGGGGAGACCCCGTGAAGGTTCGAGTCCTTTCGCCCGCACCACGCAAGGAACATGGCGGGGCCGGCCCGCCAGGCACGAGACACTGGAGGAACGTTGAAGATCACCGTCACCGCTGAGAAGCCCGTCGACGAGAAGATGGTCGCCACGGCCACCATCCCCGCCGCCGACGTCGACGCCGCCATCAAGAAGACCTACAAGGACATCGCCAAGCAGTACAACTTCCAGGGCTTCCGTCGCGGCCACGCCCCCCGTCCGGTGATCGACGGCATCATCGGTCGCCAGTCCGTGCTCGCCCAGGCCACCAACGACCTGCTCAACGCCCTCGAGCCCATGATGCTCGAGGAGCTCGACGTCACCCCCGTGGGCCGCCTGAGCTTTGGCGAGGAGGGCGCCGACGCCGCGCTCGCCGTCGAGGGCCAGGACTACGTCATCGAGGCCACCATCGGCGTGCGCCCCACCGCGGAGCTCACCTCCTATGACGCCCCCGAGATCAACCTCCCGCCCGAGGAGGCCACCGAGGCCGAGATCCAGTGGCAGATCGACCGTCTCCTCAGCTACCAGGTGAGCTACGAGGACGTGGAGGAGGACCGCGCCGTCGAGCCCGGCGACATCGTCTCCGTGGACATCGAGAACGTCGACGGCGCCGGCTTCCTCGAGGGCAAGAACCGCACCATCACCCTCGGCGGCCAGCAGGTGCCCGAGCAGCTCCAGGAGGGCATCGCCGGGATGAAGAAGGGCGAGGAGAAGGCCATCGAGTGGACGCGCACCCACGTCCACGAGGGCGAGGAGCACTCCCACACCTACTCCGTCAAGGTCACCCTCAACGGCATCAAGAAGGCCGTCACCCCCGAGCTCGACGACGAGGTCGCCAAGAAGTTCGGCTTCGACTCCGTCGACGCCTTCAAGGACGCCGTGAAGGAGGAGATCGAGACCGACAAGAAGACCTCGATCCCCAACCTCAAGGAGGACCGCGTGGTCGAGGCCGTGGGCAAGCTGCTCGACCTCGAGACCGTGCCCGAGGCCTACCAGGAGGAGATCTTCAACGAGCTCGCCCAGGAGTTCCTCGGCCAGCTCCAGCGTCAGAACCTCACGCTCGACACCTTCCTGCGCGCCCGCGGCATCAAGTCCGACGACTTCATCGCCGACCTCCGCGCCCAGGCCGAGGAGCGCGCCCGCCAGTCCCTCGCCCTCGACGCCGTGGTGGCCAAGCTCGGCCTCGAGGCCAGCGAGGACGAGGTCCGCGAGGAGTTCGAGAAGGCAGGCATCGAGGACGTCGACGCCACCTACCAGGAGTGGAAGGACGAGGGCCGTCTGCCTGCCGTGCGCGACTCCATCCGTCGCACCAAGGCCCTCGACTGGCTCGTGGAGAACTGCACGGTGACCGTGGTCGACGAGGTCGCCGAGCGCGCCGCCGAGGCCGAGGAGTCCGCGGAGGCCGAGACGCCCGCCGAGGACGCCGAGTAGCACCGAGCGACGTCGGCCCAAAAGACGGAGCCGTGGCCCCGGTCGAGCCGCCGCTCGCCCGGGGCCTTTTTGCACAAACGCCATCGAACGGAGCAGACATGCACCAGCCTACGAACATTCCGCTCATCCCCTATGTGGTGGAGCAGACGCCGCGCGGCGAGCGCAGCTACGACATCTACTCGCGCCTGCTCAACGACCGCATCGTGTTTCTCGGCGAGGAGGTCACCCGCGACTCCGCCAACCTCGTGATCGCCCAGCTGCTCCACCTCGAGAGCCAGGACCCGGACAAGGACATCGCCCTCTACATCGACTCGCCCGGCGGCGACGTCTACGCGGGCCTGGGCATCATCGA
>CAZCTE010000249.1:0-2362 GCA_964501395.1 uncultured Atopobium sp. | reverse complement strand
GCCGCCCGCCGTCCTTGGGCACCATGATACGCCGCGACGGTTTGGCCAGAGGGACGGTTACGCCTTCGGGTCCGGCGATACCAACGTCCTGCCATGGGTCTGTATCGTCCCAGAATGATAGAATTATTAGCTGTATATACGCTATTTCAGAAAGTGTTTCTATCATGCAGCACAATCGCGCCTACATCGCCTTCGCACGCCGCGCCGTCGGCGCGGCAAGGACCGCTGAGCCAATCTTCGTGAGGGACGTCGCAGACGAGATCGCACGGGAGCGCGGGCTCGCTCTTTCGGATGCCAGCGCCGCCGCGGCATGCGCCTTTAGCCGGCTCATGGGCTCCGGGGAGTTCCCCGAGCTCAGGAGGTGGAGACGGGGCATCTACTACCGGACCGTCAGCACGCCCTTCGGGGAGCGACCCATCGACAGGGGCGCGGTCTTCCGCCGCCGCTACCTCGACGGCGACCGGGGCTACGAGACGGCGGACGGCGCCGCTAACGCCATGGGGCTCACCACCCAGGTGCCCGCAGTCCGAACCTTCGCCACGAACGCGACGCGCTCCAGACGGCGCGTCGAGGGGTTCGCCGGATTCGAAATCGTCCCGCCCCGCACCGAGGTCAACGAGGGGAACAAGGCATACCTGCAGACACTCGACGTCCTGGAGCTGCTCGATCGGCTCCCCGTCGACGCGGCCGACCCGTACGCCCTGCTCGTCGCACACATCGAGCAGCGCGGTCTGAGCTACCGGATGCTCCTTGAGCTTGCCGAGGCCCACTACGGGCCGAGGTGCGTCTCCGCGCTCTGCCGGGTCGCCTGCCGTAGATTGGAGGACGAGCGTGAGGCTGCATGAGGACGTCGACGCCTTCGCGACCGTCATCGGCAAGGTCTCCGAGGCATCAGGAATACGAATGGACGTGCTGGAGAAGGACTACTACGTGGTGCTCTTCCTCGACGAACTGCGTCGTCTGCAGGCAGACGGTCTCCGCGCCTACTTCAAGGGCGGCACGGCGCTCTACAAGGCGCTCAAGGAGCCCATTCGCTTCTCCGAGGACATCGATCTGTCCGTCGACGTCCGAGGCCTGCCGAGTCGCACGCAGCGCGACAAAGCATTGAAGCGCGCCTCCAAGAGGTTCTCCTCGCTCCCGCTCAGCCTCGGCAAGGGCTACACCTATCGGCAGGCCATTGAGGCCGTCTACGAGTACAAGCCCTGCGTGAGCGTCGATGCCTTCGACGAGCTTGACAGGTTCGGCTGCGTGAAGGTCGAGGCGACGTCCTTCACGATTGCCGAGCCCACAACATCCATTGAGGTCTCGTGGATGCTCTGCGACTACGCGACCAACCAACAGCGGGAGATTCTTGTCGACCAGTACGGCATGGCGTCCTTTGCCGTTGGGTCGCTAACCCTGGAGCGCATATTCGTTGATAAGCTCTTTGCCGCCGAGAGCTACACGCTCAGAAGCGCCGATCCGGATCGCGCGGCCGATGCCGCAAAGCACATATTCGACCTGAGTATCATGGTCGGAATCCCAGAAGTTCAGACCCTGCTGAACGACCCCGATGCGCTTGCCACCCTGCTCGACATCCGAATGAGGGAGGAGATCGGGCGAAGAGACGGCATCCCGCATCGCGCGCCAAGGGATTTCGTCTTCTTCGATGCGGCCTTTGCTGACAGGAATGTGTCGCGCGCCTATCCGAGAATGCTGAGCCGGTACGTCTTCGACCCGAGCCGGGCCATTACCTTCGATGAGAGCCGGCTCGCCATCCGCTCGATTCGCGACGCCCTTGCCGTCAATCGAGCGTGGATCGATGCCGCTCCGCCGACAGATGGGGCTGCGTCTGCAAGCGGGCGCGCGGTGATGCCGCGCTGAGCCCGGTACCTCGTAGCGGCGGGTATACTGGCCTCATGACCTCGCGCAAAGGAGGCTCTCATGCCCGTTGCCCAAGCCCAAATCAACAAGGATGCGTGCGGCCGCATCGCCCTCCCCAACGAGATGCTGGCCAAAATCATCGAGGCGATAACTGGCGCAATGGACGCCGAGCGCATCTACGTCTTCGGCTCCTACGCCCGCGGGGACCAGGGATCGGAGAGCGACATTGACCTCTACGCAATCGTCCCGTCCGGCACCAAGCAGGAGCTCATCGTTGAGGAGATTGAGGCCCGGCGGGCGCTAATGCGCCTGCACATGCCGATAGACCTTCTCGTTGCGACGCGCGATGCCTTTGACCTGTGGGCCGAATCGTTCTGGACGGTCGAGGCCGCGGTGAAGCAGGAGGGTGTGCTCATCTATGGTTGACCTGGAACGGGCAGACGATCGTCAGGCGAAGGCCCATCTTTGGGCGCGAAGTCTGAGGGCGGTATCGCTGAAC
>CAZCTE010000248.1:0-2373 GCA_964501395.1 uncultured Atopobium sp. | reverse complement strand
TCCAGCTCGAGCGCCGCGAGCGCGGCCCCCAGGGCCCCAGCGTAGCGCGCCTCGGGGCAGGTGGCCACCGGGGCGCCCAGGCGCGCGGCCAGGCACTCCACCACCAGGTCGTTCTCGCAGAGGCCCCCGGTGAGAAAGTACGGCGCCGCGCCGCCCGCCGAGCCCGCGAGCGTGGCCACGCGCCCCACCACGCTCTCCACCACGCCCCGGGCTATGCTCTCGCGCCTCTCGCCGCGCCCCACGAGGCTGATGACCTCGCTCTCCGCAAAGACCGTGCACATGCTGGAGATCTTGACCGGCTCGCCCGCGCGCGCAAGCTCAGAGAGCTCGTCGTGGCCCACGCCCAGGCGGTCGGCCATCACCTCGAGAAAGCGGCCCGTGCCCGCCGCGCACTTGTCGTTCATCATGAACTTGACCACCCGCCCGGCGCGCAGGCGAATGACCTTGGTGTCCTGGCCGCCCACGTCGATCACGGTGCCCTCGGGGCCAAAGAGCCGCGCCGCGCCGCGCCCGTGGCAGGTGATCTCGGTCACCACCTTGTGGGCAAAGGGGACAGCCACGCGCCCGTAGCCCGTGGCCACCGTGCGCGCACCCGGCAGGTCCGGCGAGAGGCCCGCGTCCTCGAGGGCGCCTCTCGCCCGCGCCGCCGCGTCCACGCTCGAGTAGCCCGTGGGCATGAGCGCCGTGTGCACGAGCGCGCCCGCGGCGTCCACCACGGCCACCTTAGTGGCCGTGGAGCCCACGTCAACCCCTATGCCCAGCCGCGCCGCCGTGGTCCCGCACCCCTAGAGCGTCTCTATGAACGCGGCGATGCGCGTCTCCAGCTGGCCGAGGTCGCCGGAGGAGTAGTCGGTCTCGATCTTGAGGTACGGCACGCCAAGCTCCTCAACGGACCGCTCCATCCGGGCGGACTCCACGTTGAAGGTGTGGCAGGCGGTGAGCACGGACTCCACGACGCCGTCCACGTGGTACTTCTCGATCATCTCGCGCGTGGACGAGAAGCGCTCCTCGTTGGGCGTCATGACCGAGCAGCTGATCTGCAGGTAGCGGTCGGCGATGGCGCGCAGGATGTCCGGCGCGTCCTCGTCCACCATGAAGCGGTTGGTGCGCTCGCCGGCGCAGTCGTCCTCGCAGACCACCACGCCGCCGTTCCTCTCGATGGTGGCGCCCACCTTGTTGATGACGCCGCCCACCGGGCAGCCGGTGATGAGGATGCGCTTGGCGGAGGGGTCGACGGTGGTGGTGCCGGCGGTTGCGGCGCTGCCGGCCGCCCCGTTGGCGCCTGCCGCCACCTCCGCCGACTTGGTCTCGTACAGGCGCTCGAGGCTCTCCACGTAGGCGCGCACGTCGAAGTTGAACGTGCCGGCGAACATGGTGCTCATGAGCTCGACGCCGCTCATGGCGGGCGGGTCGGAGCGCTGCAGGTCAAAGAGGGCCAGGATCGCGCGGCGCAGGCGGTTGCGCAGGCGCGCGGCGTCGCGCAGGGCCTCGTCGGTGATCTGGGTTCCGTAGAGCTCCTCGAGCCGCTCCTTGAGGGCCACGACCTCCAGGTACCAGCCCTCGCGCTCGTGCGCGCGGGCACGGCCCTGCGGCAGGTGCAGCACGTGGGTGGGCTTGAGCTCGCCCAGGAGCTCGTACATCTTCTTCTTGCCGTCGCAGGTGGTCTCGCCCACGATGAGGTCCGAGAAGTGCGTGAACGGGCACTTCTGCGAGTACGCGAAGCCGTAGGTGGACTTGATGAGCGGGCAGAGGTTGGCCGGCAGGACCTCCTCCGCGGCGGGAATCACCTCGTCGGAGGTGCCGCAGAGCCCCACCGCCGAGGCTCCGGCCGCGTCGATGACCTCGAGCGGCGTGTAGCTGCAGAGGTAGCCCACGAGCCGTCCGCCCGCCTGCTTGAAGTCCTTGACCTTGAGGAAGCTCTGCTTGCGCTGCTCGTTGAACTCCTCGAAGGTGCGCGGGAGGTCTGCGGGCGTGGTGGTCTGCTCGGCGGCCTGCGTTGCAGCCTGCGCGACGCCCTTCTCGGCGTTCTCGGCGGCCTGCGTCATTTCACTCATGATGTCCCCTCTCCGGGTCCGTGGACACCCCCTGTCCGGCGACCTGTCTGAGACAATCTACCGTTGTTCTCTCAAAACTACAATGCCTACCTGCGAGAGGCAGCCGAACGGCAGACGCGGGCACACCTCCGCGGCCGCGTCACCCCACCAGAGTACACAGCTCGATGCCACTCCTGTTGTGCACTCGCACGGGGGTCAAAAGTTCTTGTTGTGCACCCAAATGAGCCCTTTTCCACTGTTGTGCACCCGTGTGGGAGTGCACAACTCAAGCACCCCTGTGTTGTGCACCCAACCTCGGGTGCACAACGCGCGATTCCGG
>CAZCTE010000247.1:0-2379 GCA_964501395.1 uncultured Atopobium sp. | reverse complement strand
GGGATCCTTGCACACGGGAACTCAGAAAGCCATAATAGCCTACAATTGTTACTAGATGTTGGCTTCTGTGTTTTTTCGGGGAGGTGCGGCATGGTCATCACCTATCAGGAGGCGCTGGCCAAGCTCGGGAGCAGGTACCGCGTGCGAAAGGCCGTGTCGGAGGGGGCTCTCCACCCCGTCGGCCGTGGGGTGTACTCGACCAGCCGGCACGAGGACACCCTAGCCGTGATCGCCAAGCGCTACCCTGGCGCCATCCTGACCGGGCAAACCGCGCTCTACGCCCACGGACTCGTGACCGCGCCGCCCGACAGAATCGACCTCGCCACCAAACGCGGGGGAACAAAGATCCGCGACGCCGCCGTGCGACAGCACTTCATCCCGGAGTGGTGGCTGGGCGTGGGAAGGACGACCGTCCCGGTAGACGGGGTAGAGCTGGCCGCTTACGACCTCGAACGCATGCTCCTCGAGCTCATGCGCTCGCGCAACAAGCTGCCCTACGACCTCTACCGAGAGGCCGTCAGCTCGTTCCGCAAGCGGTCGGAACGGCTGGACGTCTACAGGCTGGAGGACTACGCGGAGGTGATCCCGCGCGGGGAGGCGTACCTCGAGCGCGCCATGGCGGAGGTGCTCTGATGAGGCTGGACGAGATGCGGGCGCACTACGAGCGCGACGAGGGCTACTCCCGCCTCAACGCAACCGCGCGCGTCTGTCAGGACGTGATTCTCGCCAAGCTGGCGGCGTCAAGCATGCGTGACCTGGTGACGGTCAAGGGCGGAGTCCTGATGTGCGCGCTGTCGGGGAGCGGCCGCCGTGCGACCCAAGACATTGACCTTGACTTTGTTCGGTACCCAATGACCGACGACGCCATCCGATCTTTTGTCTCCACGCTGTCGAATCTCAACGACGACATCAAGCGCGTCGAGCGCACGCTCACCAACCGCCGATTCCTCGCTAGGATGAAATCCTCCCATCGTGACTGGATAGGCAAGAGCGCAAACGAGGTCGCCCAATGGCTGCCCAAGTTCCTGCGAGACCTCTACAGGTAGGCGCAAGCCTGGCTTGGCCCGGCGAGCGGTGATGCCGCGCTGAGCCCGGTGCCTCGTAGCGGCGGGTATACTGGCCTCATGACCTCGCGCAAAGGAGGCTCCCATGCCCGTTGCCCAAGCCCAAATCAACAAGGATGCGTGCGACCGCATCGCCCTCCCGAACGAGATGCTGGCCAAAATCATCGAGGCGATAACTGGCGCAATGGACGCCGAGCGCATCTACGTCTTCGGCTCCTACGCCCGCGGGGACCAGGGATCGGAGAGCGACATTGACCTCTACGCAATCGTCCCGTCCGGCACCAAGCAGGAGCTCATCGTTGAGGAGATTGAGGCCCGGCGGGCGCTAATGCGCCTGCACATGCCGATAGACCTTCTCGTTGCGACGCGCGATGCCTTTGACCTGTGGGCCGAATCGTTCTGGACGGTCGAGGCCGCGGTGAAGCAGGAGGGTGTGCTCATCTATGGTTGACCTGGAGCGGGCAGACGACTATCTCGGGGCCGCCGCGAGGGACTGCAGAACCGTCGAGATTCTTCTCGAATATATCGACGAGACGCCCGAGTCGATCTGCTTCCACTGCGAGCAGGCCGCAGAGAAGATGCTAAAGCAGGTGTTTATCGACAATGGCAGGGTTCCCGAGAGGACGCACAGGCTGGAGGCGCTCCTCGATCGCACCATAGAGAGCGGGTGGCTGTCGGCCGATTCTGACGAGGTCGGCGCCACGCTGTTCCTGTCCGCCTATGCCACGAAGTTCAGGTACGTGACGATGCGAGAGGCTGAGAAGGGGGAGGCGTTGCAGGCCGTTGCGTCATGCAACGCAATCGCTGACATGCTGTCGAGACAGGGCTATCGGTCCGTCTCCATACGAACCAGCGCTGGCTTCCTTCACGACGCGCAGCCCGCAAAACAAACCCAGGCGTCCACCAAGAAGCCTCCTTCGTCAGGCGAAGGCCCATCTTTGGGCGCGAAGTCTGAGGGCGGTATCGCTGAACGTTAAACCCCCATCCGACTGTGGGAGACGCAGAGGCACCGTGGACTCCACGTGAGGCGGTGACAAAGAAGGGTCGCTGTACGGATTCTCCGGCAGCGGCCCTTTGACGTTATGACATGTCACGCCAGGCTTGCGGAAAGGGCGGCGCGCGACAATGTCGCGACAGCAAGGCGACACTGTCGCTTTGACGGCATGCCGCAACGATTTCATTGGGGTGATACGGCCAAGCGTCCCAGCACGCCCCACAGAAACCAGCATAATCCTTCCCTGCTCACCCCCTTTCCTAAGGGGACGATAGGTGCGATACTTCTTTCCATGCGACAATGTCGCGACAGGATAACGTC
>CAZCTE010000246.1:0-2381 GCA_964501395.1 uncultured Atopobium sp. | reverse complement strand
TGAGGGACCAGCCGGTCATCATCCGCACGCTCGACGTGGGCGGCGACAAGGAGATTCCGTACCTCAACCTCCGGCAGGAGGAGAACCCGTTCATGGGCTACCGCGCGGTGCGCTACTGCCTCAACAACCCCGAGCAGTACAAGGTGCAGCTCACCGCCCTGCTGCGCGCCTCCGCCTTCGGCGACATCAAGATCATGGTGCCGCTGGTCACCAACATCGACGAGATTCGCCAGGTCAAGGCGCTCGTGGAGGAGTGCAAGGCCGACCTCGACGCCCGCGGCGTCTCCTACAACAAGGACATCGAGGTCGGCACCATGATCGAGACGCCCGCCGCCTCCCTCATCGCCGACGACCTCGCCGCCGAGTGCGACTTCTTCTCCATTGGCACCAACGACCTCATTGGCTACACCATGTGCGCCGACCGCGGCAACGACCGCGTGGGCTACCTCTACGAGGTCTACCAGCCCGCCGTCCTGCGCTCGCTCAAGCGCATCATCGAGGAGGGCAACAAGGCCGGCATCATGGTGGGCATGTGCGGCGAGGCCGCGGCCGACCCGCTGCTCATCCCGGTGCTCATCTCCTTCGGCCTGACCGAGTACTCCGTGTCCGCGCCCTCGATCCTGCGCACCCGCCGCATCATCTCCGAGTGGACCAAGGCGGAGGCCGACGCCCTCACCGAGAAGGTCATGGCGCTCAAGACGGCCGCCGAGGTCAAGGCGATGCTGCAGTCCGCGGCGCGGTAGGGGCCGCTTGGCCGGCCGGTCCCGAGCACGGGACCCGGCGCGCAGCCGTTTTGCGCCCACAGTCCGGCCTAGCTTCGGAGTCAGAGACACGGACGCCGCCTGCGAGACAGCTCGCGGGCGGCGTTTCTCGTTTAGGCGTCTCTCGTCTGGGGGCGCGCGGTCTCCAACCCGCCTGCCGCCTCCCTCTCGACCTCGCGGTCGCTTCTCAGCAGATGACGGTGAGGGCGCGCGGCACCACCTCGACCTCGAAGTGGGTTCCCGTGAGGCGCTCCCCGTCCACCTGGCAGGGCGGCTCCGTCTCAAAGTCCAGGGTCGCGCGCCGGATCTGCCGGATGCGCACCACGTCCGAGCCGGCGTGGCGGCCCCATCGGGTGAGCAGGAAGAGCCCCAGCAGGTGGGGGAGCGCGGGGCGTCTGACGTTGTAGCAGACGTCCAGGAGGCCGTCTGAGGGGTCGGCCTCGGGGCAGATCCTGAAGCCCCCGCCGTAGCTCGGCCCCACCTGCACCGCGCAGACGAGCTCGGTGAGCTCGACGGGGTCCTCGTCGTCGAAGCGCGCGACGCAGCGAAAGCCCTGCCCGGCCTGCGAGAGAATCCTGATGCCGGAGGTCACGAAGAGCGCCTCGCCCTTCTGGGAGGTGCGCGCGGCGCGGCGGTCCGTCGTGTCGAGCGCGATCGCGGCGTCCAGGCCAAAGGAGAGCGTCTGCATGAAGTGGGTGCCGTTGACGCGCCCCACCTCGACGGCCCGCTCGGTGCCCTGGGCCAGGCGGTCCAGGGCGGCGCGCACGTCGTTTCTCGGCATGTCGAGCGTGCGGGCGTAGTCGTTGCCGGAGCCGAGGGGGATGACGCCGAGGCGCGGCCGCTCATTGGGGCGCAGCCGCATGAGGCCGTTGACGACCTCGTGGATGACGCCGTCGCCCCCCAGGGCGAGGACCGTGTCGAACGCGCCCGCGTCCGCGGCGAGCTTGGCTGCGTGGCCGGGGCCCTTGGTGAGCCGGACCTCGTGGCCGTTCGTCGCGGAGGGGTGCTCCTCCAGGTAGGCGCGCGCGACCTCGGCCCCGCCGGCGCCGTGCCCGCTGTGGGCGGCCGGGTTGGCGATGAGCAGCGTGCGTCCAAGCGGTGAGGTGGGCATCGGCAGTCCTTCTCGTTGCGTGCGGGCCTCGTCGATTCTATACGAGGGGAGCCTCTGCGACGCCTTCTCGACGGGGCGCTATCGGTCATCGGCCACTGGTCTGGTGCCCGATCTTGCGCCCGCGCGTGCGCAGCCGGCGACGCGCCCTCAACCTGATGGTCACGCCCTTGCTCGGGAGCTTGTCGAGGCGCGCTCATGCGCTGGCCAGCGCGCTGGTAAAACTTCTGCTCGTGCGCACCCAGGCGGTGGTCGGCGCCTCGCCAGGGTGCCTTGTCGCCGCTCTCCCCAACGGGCGGGCGCTTGCCCTCGGCGGCGGGCTGCCCTATACTCAAAAGCCGCGACCGGGGCGTGGCGCAGCTTGGTAGCGCATCTGCTTTGGGAGCAGAGGGTCGCTGGTTCGAATCCAGTCGCCCCGACCAACGCACGCGGGTGTGGTTCAATGGTAGAACCTCAGCCTTCCAAGCTGATGACGCGGGTTCGATTCCCGTCACCCGCTCCATACAAGATTG
>CAZCTE010000245.1:0-2403 GCA_964501395.1 uncultured Atopobium sp. | reverse complement strand
GCCGATGCGACCAAAGCCGTTGATAGCAACCTTTACTGCCATGCTTTCTCCTTTCACGGGGTCGTCGGGGTCCCTCCCCGACGGACCAAGCACACTGTGGGCCATGCTGACCACACCAGACGATAGTGTACCCTAGGCGCATACCCGCGCACCACTGAAAACTAAGAGCGTTATGGAACGCCCTCACCGGGCGCAGGGCGAGAGGGACGTGGCGAGAAGGACGGCGCGGGCGCTCAGACCCCTCCCCCGACGCAGGCTACTCCCCCGCGGGCGCCTCCGCCTGCTCGGCGATCTCCTTGAGCCGGAGGAGCCGGTGGTACATCGCGGACTTGGAGACCGGCGGGTCGAGCTCGGCGCCCAGGGCCGCGAGCGACAGCTCCGGGTGGGCCCGGCGCGCCCGGCAGAAGGAGCGCAGCGCCGGCGAGAGCGCACCGAACCCGGGGCTCTCCTCGATGCGGTCTATGAGCTCGAGCTGCTCGGCGGCGGCGTCGGTGGAGCGCGCCTGGTTGGCCATCTCGGCGTTGACGCGGCGGTTGACGTCGTTCTTGACGGACTTCTTGGCGCGCGCGAGCTCCACCACCCGGGCCATGCGCCCCGCCCCCATGACGCGCAGCAGGGCGATCACATCGTCGAAGCTCTTGAGGTAGATGGCATAGGCGCCGCGACGGCGGTTGAGGCGGGCCGAGACGCCGAAGGAGCCCACGAGCGAGACGAGGTCGTGGGCGAAGTCCTCCCCCGTGACCGCGATCTCCAGGTGGAAGTCGCCCCGCGGGTCCGCGATGAAGCCGCCCGCCATGAAGGCCCCGCGCACGAAGGCGGCGCGCCCGGCCGGCGTGCCCAGGAGGGCCGAGGGCGCGCCCGTGGCGAGACCCCGGCCGGGAACGAGGATGCCGAGCGTCACCAGGTCCTCGGCCAGCTCGTCCTGCTCGGGCATCTCTATGAGGTAGTTGCGCGTCTTGTGCAGCACCGAGCGGCGCACCGTGAGCGGCGTCTCCAAATCGAAGAGCTTGTGTGTGAGCTTGATGATCGTGCGGGCCACGGCGCCCGTCTCGGTGGCGATGCGGATGGAGTAGCGCCCCGAGCCGCGGAAGGAGAGCGTGCCGCACACGCGGATGAGGGCGGAGAGCTGCGCGAGCTCGCAGCCGCGCGAGGGCCCCTCAACGCGCGCGAGCTCGTCTTTGACCTGCGCCGTGAAGGACATGCTAGCTCGTCCTCACGTTGGCGAGGGCGAGGTCGCGGTGCGAGAGGCTCACGCGGTAGCCGCCCTTCTCGAGGTAGGAGGCCGTGGCCGTGGCTATGGCCACGCTCCGGTGCTGGCCCCCCGTGCAGCCCACGGCTATGGCGAGGTGGCTCTTGCCCTCGGCCACGTAGCCCGGCATGCTCACGTCGAGCAGGCGGTACCACGCGTCGAGGAACTTCTCGGTGGTGGGGTTGTTGAGCACGAAGTCCGCCACGAGCGGGTCGTTGCCCGTGAGCGTGCGCATCTGGGGGTCGTAGAAGGGGTTGGGCAGGAAGCGCACGTCAATCATGAGGTCCGCCTCCACGGGCATCCCGTGCTTGAAGCCAAAGGAGAAGACCGAGACTTCCATGAGCTGCTGGTCCGTGAGCTCGGAGAAGGCGCGGCGCAGGCGGGCGCGCAGCTCCTTGGTCTTGAGGCGGCTCGTGTCGATCACGAGGTCGGCAGACGCGCGCACGGAGCCGAGCTGGGCGCGCTCGCGGGAGATGGGGCCCTCGATGGACTCGCCGGGCGCGGCGAGCGGGTGGCGGCGGCGGTTCTCGTCGTAGCGGCGCATGAGGACGTCGTCGGAGGTGTCGAGAAAGACCACGCTCACGGAGATCTCGTGCTCGCGGAGCTGCGTGACCGAGTCCGAGAGCTCGTCGAAGAGGCCCTGGCTGCGCAGGTCGCAGGTCACGGCGAGGTGGCGGCCCACGCCCGTGTTGATGCCCACGAGCTCGGCGAGCTGGAGGAGCAGGCGCGGCGGCAGGTTGTCGATGCAGAAGTAGCCCATGTCCTCGAAGACGTGGAGCGCCTGGGTGCGGCCCGAGCCGCTCATGCCCGTGATCACCACGACGTCGGGCACGCGCGCGGCGCTCTCGGCCGCCCGCATCCGCTGGCTGCTCGTGCTCGTGTCCATGGCGTCCATGGCGCCCCCCTTCTCGGATGCACCCAAGGATACCCCAGGCGCCGGCGGGGCGGGAGACGGCGAGAAGCGCCGCGCGGCGCGCACGCCCCGGCGAGGGGAACGTGCGCGCCGCGCCTGTCGTCCGGTGCGGCACCCCGCACGAGGCGACGGCCCTACGTGGCCAGGCCGCTTGGCCGGCTGCTTGGGCTTGGCCGCCCTACTTGACCAGGCCGCTCTGCTCGGCCGGCAGGGGCCTCTTGAGGAGGCTCAGCACCAGGCA
>CAZCTE010000244.1:0-2433 GCA_964501395.1 uncultured Atopobium sp. | reverse complement strand
TGCACAACCCGCAATTTCGGCCGATTTGGGTGCACAACGAGCCAATACGCCGAACTCGGGAGTGCACAACTCAACCACCCTCGTGTTGTGCACCGGGCCCGGCTGCACCGCCGCCGGCCCGCGCCTCTCGCCAGCCGCCCTACGCCAGCTCCGCGCCGCGGGCGCCGTCGATGAGCACGTTGGTCTCAAAGAACGCGCGCAGCCCCGCGATCCCCAGCTCCGTGTCGCGCGCGCCGGCGGTCTCGTAGGCCGAGTGCATGGCGAGCAGCGGCAGGCCCACGTCCACGGCATGCACGCTCACCTGCGTGTTCGAGAGGTTCCCGAGCGTGGAGCCGCCCTTCCGGTCCGAGCGGTTGGCAAAGGTCTGATACGGCACGCCGGCACGGCGGAGCACGCCGGCGATCACCGCGCGGCTGAAGCCGTCGGTGCAGTAGCGCTGGCTGGCCGTCTCCTTTATCACGAGGCCCCCGTTGAGCCGACAGCTGTTCACGGAATCGTGCAGCTCGGGGTGGGCGGGGTGGGCGGCATGGGCGCTGTCGCAGCTCACGAGCAGGGACCCGGCGAGCGCGCGCAGATGCTCCTCGTGGCCGCGCCCCAAGGCCGCGCTCGTGCGGTCCAGCACGTCGGCCAAGAACGTGGAGAGCGCGCCCTGCTTGGTGCCGGAGCCCACCTCCTCGTTGTCAAAGCACGCGAGCACGGAGACGTCATGCGGGTTCCCCGCGGCGAGAAACGCCTGGAGCGCCGCGTGGACGTTCTGGAGGTCGTCGAGGTGGCCGCCGGAGACGAACTCGCCCGCCTCGCCCCAGACGCGAGGCTCGTCGCGCACCACGAGGTAGAGGTCGTGCCCCAGGACGTCCTCCTCCCGCGCGCCCGCGGCCTCGGCCACCATGCGCATGGTCGAGCCCCTCCCCAGCGCGCCGGCGGAGAGCACAGGCGGCAGGTCATCGACGCGGCTGAGCTGCGGGGCGAGGCCGCGCCCGCGCTCGAGGTGGACGGCCAGGCTCGGGATGAGGCAGACGTCGCGGTCCAGGTTCACCAGGCGGCTCTCCACGCGGTCCCCGCTCGCCACCAGCACGCGCCCGGCGAGGCCGAGCGGCCGGTCGAACCAGGTGTAGTCGAGCGGGCTGCCGTAGACCTCCGCGTCCAGGCGCAGGTAGCCGTCCGGGCCCTCCAGCTCGGGGACGGCCTTGAGCTTGTAGGCGGGCGAGTCCGCGTGGGCCGCCGCCATCTGGAAGTGGTACGCGTCGAGCTCTGAGCCCACCTTGAGGGCGACCACGCTCGAGGCGTTGCGCGTCACGTAGTAGCGCCCGCCCGGCTCCATGCGCCAGGCGTCGCCCTCGGCGAGCTGGGTGAAGCCGGCCTCGTCGAGCCGGCGGCAGACCTCCGCCGCGGTGTGGAAGGCGGTGGGGCACGCGCGGAGAAACTCGAGAAGGTCCGCGGTGGCGTCGCTGTTGCTCATAGATACTCCTCGTTTGCTGCGTGTGATGGATGCGTCTGCGTCCTGGCGGTTGGCGGGCTGGCTGCCGGCGCGGAAGCGGGGGCTCTCCGACCAGAAGATCTGCATCGCCGTCGGGATCGACGAGTCGCGTCACGAAAAGTGGTGTAAGGGCCGTTCCCCGGGAACCGTGGTCGCGCCCCCATCCTACGCCGCCCTCCTCTTCCTGTCGAACGCCTCCTCCACGAGCCTGACGACCCGCTCCTCCCCGCCGGGCTCCTCGGGCAGGGGCTCCCGCCCGTGGCCCGGGGCCAGGGACCTGCGGTCGATGAGGTTGCGCTCGCAGGCCCAGGCGTCGTTCTGGTCGCAGCAGACGGCCCCCGCGAGCCCGGCGAGCGAGGCCGCCGAGGGGAAGACCCGCGCGACCCGCGTGCGCCGCTTTATCTCGCAGTTCATGCGCTCCTGGACGTTGTTGGTCCCGGCCCACACGGCGTGCTCGCGCGGGAACGCGAGGTAGGCGAGCGCCGACGGCCCGGCGTCCCCGGGCAGCCCCGTGCCCCTCGGGTCGGCCCCCTCGAGCAGCTCGCGGGCGCGCTCGTAGCCCGCCCCCGCGAGCCCGGGGGCGCGCTCGGCGAAGGCGGCCCTGAGGGCGGCAGCAGCCGCCTTCCCGTCGCCCCTCCTGCGGCACCGGTCGCGCACGTTGCGCACGAGGTGGGCGATGCAGCGCTGCCAGGCCGCGCCCGGCAGGGCCTCGCGCACGGCCCGCGCGAGCCCCTCGTGGGCGTCGGACGTCACGAGCCGCACGCCCGAGAGCCCCCGCCTCCTGAGCCCGAGCAGGAAGTCCCTCCAGGAGAGGTAGGACTCGGCGTCGACGCGCTCGATGCCCACGACCCTCCTGCGGGCCGAGGCCGAGCAGGCCACGGCCGTGACGAGAGCCACCGACCTCGGCGCCCCGGCCTCGCGGCAGGGCACGTAGGTGGCGTCGAGCCACAGGTAGG